>JALRIY010000274.1 GCA_023255285.1 Algoriphagus sp. | reverse complement strand
AGCGATGATTTTCAATAGAAATTTTTAAGTAAATTGTGGTAAAAAAATAAAATTGAGGGGTAATATATTACACAATTAATAGGCGTCAACAAGATTATTTTATTATCATTGAAAGATGGAGATTTTTTTTATTCCGACGGTCTATTTTCAGTTCAATAATACCGATCAAATTATTTTCCCTACCTTCTATTCCGAAATAATTTAATTATGGAAATGGAAAACGAATATTAAACCAAATTAATTAAATGAATATGTTTACTAGTAAGAAATTTCAAAGACGCTCCACTTTAGGGATAGGGTTAATAATTATTTTTTTAATTTTTGTCTCTTTTAAAAGGAATTCAGAGCATTCTATGAATGCTGAGACAGATTTGCTCGTAAAAATTAACGCAGTTCAAGAACAAATCATGGCTCAAGGAGATATTTCCAAGGAAGAAGAAATTGCTCTTGCTAGTTTGTGTAGTATCGTCTCCCATAATGATGGCCTGGCTAATTTTAGCCCTGAATACAGAATGATTTTAAATGAGGTTGATGTCGCTCCAGTATTTGAAGGCTGTCAGGAACTTTCTGCTGAAGAAACCTTGGTTTGTTTTGAAAGTAAATTAGCTTTTTTTATTAAAAGAGAATTTAACCTTTCATTAGTACAAAATTTAAGATTGGAAGAACCAAAGCAGGTGGACGTCTTTTTTATTATTGATGATCGGGGGCAGGTTACAGGTATGAAAGTAAGAAATTCGGAAATTGTTATTCAAGCAGAAATTCTTAGAGTCCTCAGGAAGTTGCCTGTAATGGAACCTGCAATTTTTAATCAAAAAAATACATCAGTATTGTGCTCAATGGTATTGACTTACGGTGATTCAATAACTATTGATCTTGTCTTTATTCCAGAGCGGCCTTTGGACTAATAAATAAGTTTACGTACAAATTGATCTTTATTAATAGGGTTGATTTTATATAACGTCTTCTTTATTATTTATTTAAAAATTCTTTCGGTTTTATCTAAAAAAAGGCAAAAAAAATCAGCCTAAGCTATGTTGATTAGGTGAGTTAATTGCCTGATCAATCGTAGGAAATAGGATTGAAGAAATTTAATCTCGAATTTTGAGTGTAAGTCGGTTATAGCTACTAATTATCTATCAATAGAATGATGTTTTTTTTACTCTGGAAGATTTTGAAAGCATCCCTTTTTAGCCAATTCTGTCTTTGATTTCCTATTTTGAAAAGAATGTGCCATGAGTAGGTAATAGTCGACCCGGTTGGTTTCAACTTTTTAAAGTAAGCACTTTCTGTTGCCTATCTACAAGCGAATCCCCATCTTTAACTTCTAACGTTTAAGTAGTTCGAAAAAAGGGGTACTTACAAATTTTACAACCGCACCATAAAATGTCACCTACCAATTTTTCAGCCCAGACAAAAATCTTTCTTTTCCTTTCTCATTTTCTAGTGAGTGGCACTTTCGCTCAATCTACCCTTCAAAGCCCGATTTGGAATGTGGAAAGCACAAGACGCGATGCTAGCCCAGTAAAGATTCATGTCAACGAAGGCACTTGGATGAACCTCGATATAAGTCCTGATGGATCACGTATCGTATTTGATCTGCTCGGTGATATCTATTCTATTCCTGCAAGTGGTGGCATTGGTACTCCCTTGACTTCAGACTTAGCTTGGCAGATGCAGCCCTCCTTCAGCCCTGACGGCAAGTACATTGTGTATACTTCAGACGAAGGCGGTGGGGAAAATATATGGATCATGGATGTGGATGGGGGCAACAAGCGTGCTGTTTCTTCAGAGACTTTTCGGATGGTGAATTCCCCTGCTTGGAGTCCAGATGGGAAATCCATAGCCGTGAGAAAACATTTCACAGGAACCAGATCTTTAGGCGCCGGAGAACTATGGGTTTATCCATCATCTGGAGGAGATGGGATCAAGTTGACCTCAAGACCGAACGAACAAAAGGACATGGGGGAGCCTGCTTTTTCTCCAGATGGTCGCTACCTGTATTACTCTCAAGATGTGACTCCCGGAGCTATTTTCGAATACTCAAAGGACAGCGAAAAAGGGATATATGCAATCAAGCGCTTGGATCTTCAATCTGGAGAAATTGAGGTAGTACTAAGTGGTCGAGGTGGAGCCATTCGCCCTACGCTATCCCATGATGGATCCAAACTAGCTTACATCTCCAGAGTTGATTTTAAGAGCACACTCTTTGTGTATGACCTGCAGACAGGAAAGAAAACCGCCCTGTATCACCAACTCGACCGAGACAAACAGGCAGCATGGGCCATTCATGGCGTTTATCCTGCAATGTCTTGTACTCCAGAGGATACCGGTATCCTGTTTTGGGCCAATGGTCAAATCAATCGTATTCAGGTCGAATCAAAAATTGTAACCACCATTCCCTTTGAAGTGCGCCGGGAAAAAATTCAAAACAAGACCCTGCGGTTTACAAAAAACATTGATGAGGAAAATTTTGAAGTAAAAATGCTTCATCAGGTGGAGGTGTCGCCGGATGGAAAACAGGCTGTTTATGAGGCACTAGGCTACCTGTATCTGGTGGATCTTCCCCATGGGACCCCAAGAAGACTCACCACACAAACTAGGGATTTTGAATATGCCCCAAGTTTTTCGAGAGATGGGAAAAAGATTGTGTACAGTACCTGGAACGATCAAGAACAAGGCAGGATCCACGTGATCAATTTGCTTACTGGCGAAATTAAAAATCTCTTGAATTTGCCGGGGAAATATACTGAACCTGCGTTCTCTCCAGATGGAAAGACCGTGGTCTACCGCAAATTTAAGGAGGAGAGCCTGCTGAACCCGGAATACAATTTGGCAACGGGGATTGACCAGGTATCTGCTGAAGG
>JALRIY010000273.1 GCA_023255285.1 Algoriphagus sp. | reverse complement strand
TTTTAATGTCGAAGGACCAACGCTGAGGGATGAAATATGAAGGGAGGATTCGAGTTCTGAACCAAATGATGCTTTTGAAGGTACTTAGTACTTAGTACATTGTACTTTCTGCATTTTTCAATTTTCTCCTAAAAATGCTAACTTAATAACCATGAAAAAGATCGGATTCTTTAGCGCACTGATTCTGCCTTCACTACTCTTTTTTGGAATGCAGTGGGGTGGTCCATTTCAATGGATGATTCATGTTTTTGTTTTCTTGCTTGTCCCCCTAATGGATTATTTAATTCAAAAGGATACAGCCAATGTTCCAGCAGCTGAAGTTAGTGAGTCAATGAAGACGTATTTTTATAAGCTGATCACCTTCGTTTGGGTTTATGTCCAATTGGTAGTGCTGATCTGGGGTTTCTATGTGGTAAGTACACAGGAATTATCTTTGATTTCTTGGCTCGCCTTTGCTACAGGTATGGCTTTAGTTACAGGAGGGATTGGAATTACTGTAGCACATGAGTTGGGTCATCGTAGCGAAAAAATAGAACAGACTTATTCCAAAATTCTCTTGATGACTGTCTGCTACATGCACTTTTTTATCGAACACAATCGAGGACATCATGTTCGTGTAGCCACACCGGAAGATCCAGCGACAAGTCGAAAAGGAGAAACGTTCTATGCCTTTTGGTGGAGATCGGTAACCCAAGGATATCTCAGTTCTTGGCATTTGGAAGCAGAACGTTTGAAAAAGAAAGGCCACGGTTTTTGGTCACTTTCCAACCAAATGATTTGGTTTCAGATCCTTCCCCTGGGTTTTGTTTCCTCTTTTTCAGTAGTATTCTCTTACTTAGAAGGAAGGTTCGTCTGGGAAGTTCCTGTTTTCTTCCTTTTCCAAAGTATCTTAGGATTTTCTCTGTTGGAATTAGTCAACTACTTGGAACACTACGGCATGGAACGGAAGCGTTTGCCTTCCGGCCTCTATGAAAAAGTGACCCCACTTCATTCCTGGAATGCCTCCCAACTGGTGAGTAATTTCCTGCTTTTTCAATTGCAGCGTCATTCTGATCATCATGCAGCTGCCCATAAAAGATACCAGGTGCTTGATCATCATGAAACTAGCCCTCAATTGCCTGCTGGGTATTCAGCAATGATTATTTTAGCTTGCATTCCTCCACTTTGGTTTGCAGTGATGGACCCGCTCCTGACTCGATGGCAGAAAACTCAAAAATTTGATTTAGTCGAGTAAAAAGTTATTGAAAAAGCTACTTTTAAAAGTCATCCATACCACAAAAAATAAGATTCCCCAAAAAAGATAAATTCTGTAAAAATCAGCGGTTTCCTTGTATCGGTTTTCTAAGATTTCTGTTTTCTCTAGGGTGTTTATTTGATCAAAAATTTGATTTAAAGCAGCTCCATCCGAAGCCCTGAAGAACAGGCCATTCCCAATTCTTGAAATTTCTCGTAGGGTAGATTCATCCAAGTAACTCTCTACTAGTTGAGGTCTTCCAAAAAAATCTGTCCCGTACGGCACCATGCCATCTTTCCCTACCGCAATGGTGTAAATTTTAATTCCAAAAGCACTTGCCAATTGTGCCGCAAAAATTGGATCTACATTTCCTGCATTGCTTTCCCCATCTGACAACAGAATCATCACTTTAGAAGGAGAGTCACTATCTTTCATGCGGTTGGTACCAGCAGCTATAGCTGATCCAATGGCAGTTCCCTTCGCTTCAATCATGGAAAAATTTATCTCTTGGATCAAGCTGCTTAACAGCTGGTAATCGTTAGTTAACGGGGATAGTGAATAGGCCTCACCTGAAAAAACAACCATACCAATACGGTCCCCAAATCTACCTTCGATAAAATCAAGTGCAGTATTTTTTGCAGCTTCTAGTCGATTGGGTTCAAAGTCTTGTAAATCCATCGACTCAGAAATATCAAGAACAAGTAGGATGTCAATTCCTTCCGTAAACTCTTCCACTCGCTCATTACTCCGCTGAGGTCGAGCCAGTGCTAAAACCAAAAAGATTAGAAATAAAAAGAAGAAGCCCGTAGGAATTAGTCGAAGGTAGGTCCATGGATTTCCTTCTACTGCCCTTTTGGGCAGTGAAAGTTCTAAAATAGGATTCTTTAAGAATTTGATAAACTTGCGTAATAAAATCAATAAAGGTATCAACCAAAGTAAATTCAATGCCAGTGGGTTTTCCCACTCATAGGAGCGCAAGGTCTCAGGTAAAAACCAAGACCAGGAAAAAAACTCAGCGAGTGACTCTCTCATTTGTTAGTTGACTTAAGACGGCTTGGTAATTCAGTTTAGCCACTGTTAAAAGGTATGTAGTGGCACTTTGACTATCTTCTTCTATTCCTGCATAAATGATCCTATCAATACTTCGGAGTGCCTTAAATATTTCTTCATCTGCTAATTCAGCAGAAATTTCACTAGAAGTCCATTCTTGAAATGGTTGAGAGCGAAGATGTTCCATGTAGCTTTTCCAATGCCCTATCAATTCATCAGCAAGTGTTTGATTTGGGTTTTGTTGAAGTAATTCAGCTAGTTTCTTCCATTTTCGCTCGAATTGAATCCAACGCAGTCTTTCTCTATTTTTCCAGAAAAGGCCTTTGATCTTTTCTGCAAAAACAAAAAATACGAGCGCTAAAACAAAAAGAATCCCCCCACAAATAGCGCCAAAAATTAGCCAATTAAACGATTTTTCAAGTGGTTGGTACACATTATTTTCCTGGAACTGCAACTTTTCAGGAATGGAGTCCAAATTAAGTTTTAAATAGATGAACGCCTCATTTGTGTAATGAGTCAAACTGTCGTATCGATTCAACTCTACCACTGGTAAGGATAGGTAAGAGATGGGTTCAAGAGA
>JALRIY010000272.1 GCA_023255285.1 Algoriphagus sp. | reverse complement strand
TGCCTGCTTGCATTCATAATGCCCCTGCAGGCACAAGAGAGCACCCAGCGCCTGACACAACTCATGAAAGACTATCCTATAATGGGACTATCGGTGGCAGTAGTTAAGGAGGGAAAGGTAGTACATACCCAAGCTTTGGGTTGGAAGGAAGAGGGGAAGGTGCCGTTAGAGACCACAGATCTCTTTCGAATCGCTTCCATTTCCAAATCCTTCACGGTGACAGCGCTATTTCAGCTCATAGAAAGGGGGCTTATTTCCTTAGATGATGATGTCAGTGACCTGATTGGCTTTCAAATCCGTAATCCCAAATTCCCAAATACAGTGATTACCCTGCGCATGCTACTCTCCCATACCTCCAGCATAAACGATCAGCAGGGATATTTCACCTTGGATGCCATTCATCCCGAGAAGAATTCGGCATGGCAAGAAGCCTACAATGCGTATGCCCCAGGTGAGGGCTACCAATACTGCAACTTGAATTTCAATCTCGCTGGGGCGATTTTAGAGAAGTATTCAGGACTGCGTTTTGATACTTACATTCAAGAAAATATCCTTAAGCCACTCCGCCTTTATGGAGGATACGATGTTGATAAATTGGATAAAAGCCGCCTCGCCACGCTTTATACCTACCAGCGGGATTCGTCCAAGTTTATTCCCTCTCCTGCGGCCTATGTCTCCAAAAGTGAGGAACTCAAAACCTATATTCCAGGCTACAGCACCCCAATTTTTTCTCCTACGGGAGGCATGAAAATCTCAGCCCCCGATCTAGCCAAGTATCTCCTACTGCACATGAACTATGGAAAGGTGGGAAAGGTGCGACTTATTTCTTCAGCACATTCTCAAGAAATGCAAACTCCCCTTTCTTCGGACGAAAACTACGGTTTGGCGCTCTGGAAAACAGACGTGTTGATCCCAGGAGTAGCATTGGTTGGACATACAGGATCTGCTTATGGTTTGTATAGTGCCCTATTTTTCAATCCCGAAGAAAAGTTTGGATTTGTAGTGATCAGTAACGGTTGTGATCCAACTGTGGAAGAGGGATACATTCGAGTGATCCGCCGTGCCATCCAAATTTTGTATGAGGAGTGGATTGAGAAGACCTAATCTAATTTATTTATTTTCTGGCCTTGGGTACCTAAATCTAATTTCATGGATGAGGTGCTCCAATCCATTCAGTCGAATTTCATAGAGGGTATTCAAGCACATGCCCAAGTGGCCAGCAGGAAATCCTTTTTTATGCATCCAAACGAGGTAGTCTTCAGGGATATCGCAAAGCAATCGTCCCTTGTACTTGCCAAATGGCATGGTCTTCGTGACGGTATCAATTAGTATTTGGGGATTCATGATTCTAAAAATACCCTTTTTTCAACTCCAAAAACAAACAATATCCTGTTTGATACTGGCCGATCTCTTGGGGAATTAGTCAAGACTACCTAGGTTTATACCATGGAAATAGGAATAGATAGCTTTGCAGCTTTTGTAACGGATGCTCAAGGCAATCCCATAGGCACTGCGCAAGATGCCCTACGTGAATTGTTGGATCGTATTCAGCTGGCTGATGAAAAGGGCTTGGATGTTTTTGCAGTAGGTGAGCACCATCGTAAGGAATTTTTGGACTCAGCGACCTCAGTGATTTTGGCTGCTGCCGCCGCCAGGACCAAACGTATTCGGCTTAGTAGCGCAGTGACTGTGTTAAGTGCCGCTGATCCGGTTCGGGTATTCCAACAGTTTGCTACACTAGATTTAATTGCCCAAGGCCGAGCTGAATTGGTTGTAGGCAGGGGTTCTTTTTCAGAAGCCTTTCCACTATTTGGACTCAACTTCCAGGATTACGATGCCTTGTTTGTAGAAAAGTTAGACTTGCTTTTGCAGCTGAATGAACAAGAGATAATCACCTGGAGAGGAAGATTTCGACCTGCCTTGCAGGAGCAAGCCATCTATCCTAGACCCATGCAAGCTAAACTCCCTATCTGGTTGGGCGTCGGCGGCACACCAGCCTCCTTTGTGCGGGCGGGTTCGCTCGGACTTCCCTTGATGGTGGCGGTGATTGGTGGAGAGACACACCGTTTTCGTCCCTTGATAGATCTCTATCGGGAAGCGGGTGACAAAGCTGGTTTTGCACAAGAAGACCTAAAGGTAGGATTGCATTCTTTAGGATACGTTGGGCAAACACATGAGGAAGCCGTAGAAACCTATTATCCTGGCTATGCCGAAACATTTACCCGCATCGGTAGGGAGCGGGGTTGGCCACCTGTGACACGTGGGCATTTTGAAGCCCAGAATGCCCCTCGAGGAGCCTACTTGGTGGGAAGTGCCGACGAAGTTGCAGAAAAAATTCTTCGCCACAGCGTTTCTTTAGGAGGAATAGATCGCTTTACTTTTCAGTTGGACAATGCAGGTTTGAGCCACCAGCAGCTCAGTGAGACCATAGCTCGCATTGGGGAAGAGGTAATCCCAAAAGTAAAAAATGGGTTAGCCCATGTTTAACAGTTCAGAATATCCCAAGCCCCTCATTGAAGCTCAATTTATGGCGTGGCTAGAAAAGGGGCGTGCTAGCAAAATACCCTACGAATACCTCTTGATCATTTGGGATGACCTAGAGCAGGAATACCTGCCTATGTATGTAGAAAACCGGGCTTCCATACAAGGCTATGAAAAATACGGGACTTCTCCCGCCCAACAACTTTTGGTCGCTGCTTATGATTTGTATTCAGAGTCGAGGGTGGGGTAGAGGGGGATGAACAAAAAAAGCCCTTCAGGGATTCTGAAAGGGCTTAATCTGCAGAGGAGGAGGGATTCATATCTAACATCAAAAACCCTCTAAATTCACTGTTTTTAGGTCTTTTTAAATTCATTTTTTTATTTTTTACATTCATTTACACATATTCTG
>JALRIY010000271.1 GCA_023255285.1 Algoriphagus sp. | reverse complement strand
ATTTTCACTTCATTAGCTGCATTTATTCTGCTACCTTCCTTTTACCGCCCATTTTCTTGTATCCTACTCCTGATGTTTTTGGTCCATTACCTTACCTTTTTCCAATCACAACTTCCGGTAACACAAAAAAGGCAACGTATGGAACTTGCTTTTTGGATTCCGTGGTTGCTCCTTTGGATTTAGTAATGAGGGGTATTCCCTGCCCGCGGGTCAAAGTGAACAAAAAAGGCCAACCAAATCGATCGACTCAAGCGGAAGCTGAGTGGCAAACTCAAAATCACTACCGCAGTAAGGATGCCTAGAAGCATGGACAAGGTGTAGTCTGGATAAATTAGCAGCAAGCCCACCCAAGACACAATAAATAGTGCGGTATTGATCGCATAACTGATAAACATCGCTCCAAAATAAAATCCTGGTTCTGGTTCGAGGGATTGTTTGCAATGAGGACAAGCCGAATGCATGATAAATAGTGTTCCAGGTCTTAAAATTTTACCTGATTTAAATAACCTTCCTGTTCTACATTTTGGACAGCAAAGACTAAGGATACTAGTGAGTCCGCTTCGTTGGGACATGTGGTAGTTAATTTATTTTTCTGCTTTGTGAATGACTGCTTGGATGAGTTGGTCAAAATAATGTCCATTTCCTGGTCCAAACCAGTTCATCTCTCGTACCTCGTGGTAATGGGCATCGTATAACTCGTCAGGTGTAATGTAGCCGATATAGCTTCCATTAAATACAGTAATTACCAATTCCAATCCTTTCTCATTCGCTAGAGCATCCCAAGCCTCGTAAAAGACGCCAGATAGCTCCCCACTACTGGAGATGAATAGGATATTTCCCACTTGGGTAATGTCTAGGTAGGCAGGCACTTCACCAAGTAGGGATCGAAATAGCCAGGGGCGAAGACGTAAGTTCGTGCTAATACGAAGCTGGGGCTCTCCCAATTGAATATCCACCTTGGATCGACGGAGTAGGGCCTCTCCTTGAAGGTAGACAGCACTCGTATCGGCACTGATCCGCTCATTTATGGCTTGGGCATAATCATTAACCTCTTTAGGAGTATTGCCTTGCGGAAGCGGACGGTGGCTTCCCACGGTGCCTGCTGCAAATAGAGCGAAATCTATTTCTTCTTCCAAGTGCTGGGTGAGAAAAGCCGGGTAATCCCCAGAAAGCCCCATGAATTTGGAGTTCAAGGCAGTGGCATGTGCTGAATAGGTCAAAAGGCTAGCTTTCAGTCCATCTTTTCGTTGAAAAAGTAGTTGACGCACGAAGGGGTCAGTAGCGCCTCCTTTGACAAACCTATTGGAGACAAGATCTGGGACGCTTGTTTTTTTATAGGAAAGAGTGACCATGTCTTGGCTGGCTAGGGCCGTTTGTAATGCACGCAAGGAACCTGCTACTAAATGTGCTACTATCTCCTCATCGTAGCCCCCAAAGGCAAGTGAGCCTACCAACCCTGGCATGTATCCCCCCATGCCGGAATGGGTGTGTGTAGCAGTGAAAATAAGTTGGTCTACAGGGATTCCTGCTTCTTGAACTGCTGTGCGTACCTGATTGGCAAGTTGGGGGTGTACAATGAGTAACTCGTAATTGAGCCAAGCGATGCTGGTCTTTCCATTGCTAAGGGTCAAGGCCTTGACATGGCTGGAGTCTTGGACAAAAGCATAGGGGCCTCGAGGGGAATAGCCCACCAGTTCCGCGGGTTGGGTAGGGGTAACATTTATGGTAGCCCATCCTCCTAGCCAGTGCGAACTGCTGCTGCTACTCCATGTGCTGCTAGCTAGTTGACTGAAGGTGCTCTTGTAAAAATCTTGCTCCTTCAGCGGACTTCGATCTACTGTGGTGAGCGTGGCTACTCCCAAGAGCAGGATTCCTGCCACTACCCAAGCAAATACACGTAGCATCCGAAGCATAGCAATTGGGAGAAAAGTCTGAATGAGGAGATGATCCTCTTTTTAGTATTCAAATGTGCCGTAAAGACCTTGAATGGTTACTTTTTTGCCTTTGTGGGGCTCCACTCGCCCGATTATTTGGGCTTCTACCCCGTAGGACTCTGCGATATCGATGACCTCTTCCGCATGCCGTTCGTCGAGGTATACCTCCATGCGATGGCCCATGTTGAAGACTTTGTACATTTCTTTCCAGTCTGTTCCGCTTTCTTCTTGGATGACACGAAATAAGGGAGGGGTTTCAAATAAATTATCCTTGATGATGTGTACATCGTCTACAAAATGAAGGACCTTCGTTTGGGCACCTCCCGAGCAATGCACGAGTCCGTGGATTTGAGGCCGCATGTAGTTTAGAACATCTGCCAATATGGGAGCATAAGTTCGGGTAGGAGAAAGCACCAATTTACCCATGTTCAGCGATGTGCCAGGAGCAGGGTCTGTGAGTTGGTATTTACCTGCATACACCAATTGATCTGGAACTGCGGGGTCAAAGCTTTCTGGATAGCGGGATTTTAAAACTTTGTGAAACACATCGTGGCGTGCTGAGGTCAGTCCATTGCTCCCCATGCCTCCATTGTATTCACTTTCGTAATTGGCTTTTCCAAAGGAGGAGAGGCCGACAATGACATCTCCTGCTTGGATACGGTCGTTGGAGATGATGTCTTCTCTGCGCATTCGGCAGGTTACCGTACTGTCCACAATGACGGTGCGTACCAAGTCCCCCACATCGGCAGTTTCCCCACCTGTGAGGACCGCATGGACGCCATGATCCCGGAGCAATTGCAGTACTTCTTCTGTTCCTTCAATGATGGCAGAAATCACCTCACCAGGAATCAGATTTTTATTTCTTCCAATGGTAGATGAGACGAGAATATTGGTTGTGGCCCCCACGCAAAGTAGGTCATCTGTATTCATGATAATGGCATCCTGCGCGATTCCCTTCCACACGCTCAAGTCG
>JALRIY010000270.1:1167-2959 GCA_023255285.1 Algoriphagus sp. | reverse complement strand
TTCAAGCCCATCAGTAGCTAGCAGTAACGCTGGTGCTAGAGGTATCCGACGTGAGAAGATGTCTTCGTTGCGCAAAACCGTATCTAGACGCTTGGTGGCAGTGAAAAATGAAACAGCCATGTTGACCACCTTTAATGAAGTCAACATGAAACCCATCATGGATCTTCGGTCCAAATTCAAGGATCAGTTCAAGGAAAAGCATGGCGTAGGACTTGGATTTATGTCTTTCTTTACCAAGGCCGTATGTGTGGCCTTGAAGGAATGGCCTGCTGTCAATGCGCAAATCGATGGCAATGAAATGGTTTTTCACGACTTTTGTGACATTTCCGTAGCGGTCTCTGCACCGAAAGGGTTAGTGGTACCGGTCATCCGAAATGCAGAGAACCTTTCTTTTGATCAAATTGAAAAAGAGATTGTGCGATTAGCAGGAAAGGCTCGTGACAATAAACTTTCTATCGAAGAGATGACTGGAGGCACCTTTACCATCACGAATGGTGGGGTTTTTGGATCCATGATGTCTACACCGATCATCAACGCACCACAATCCGCTATTTTGGGCATGCACAACATTGTTGAGCGTCCAATTGCTGAAAATGGGCAGGTAGTTATCCGACCGATGATGTATTTGGCCTTGTCTTATGACCATCGCATTATTGATGGGCGTGAATCTGTGAGCTTCCTTGTCCGAGTAAAGCAGCTTCTTGAAGATCCGACACGTTTGATGTTTGGCGTGTAGTGTACGAGGTATAAAATACAATGTACCAAGTACGAAGTACAAGGGAAATTGTGGTTAGAATTTCATTTGAACTCTGAAAGAGGAGATTTTTTTAACCTAATTGATAAAAAAAATACCTCGTTACAAGGAGCTTTCCGTTTGGCAAAAGGCAACGGAATTAGTAGTTGAAATTTACAGGAATACCGAAAAATTCCTTTCAAATGAGCGGTTTGGCTTGGTCTCACAAATGAATCGATGTGCGATCTCCATACCCTCTACCATTGCGGAGCGGGCAGGGAAAAATACCACCAAGGATTTTGACTACTTCTTGGTGATCTCTCTAGGGTCTTCCTTCGAATTGCATACCCAATTGGTTCTTTCCAATCGACTTGGGTATGTGGCAATAGAAGTAGTTAAAAAAATGGAACTCGAGTTGGCTCATATCCAAAATATGGTCGTGAAACTCAAAAAAAGTTTGAATAGCTAACCAATGTGTACTTGGTACTTGGTACTTGGTACATAGTACAACAAAGAAAAAATGTACGACGTCATCGTAATCGGATCTGGCCCAGGGGGCTATGTTGCAGCCATTAGAGCGGCACAGTTGGGTATGAAAACAGCCCTGGTAGAGAAGTACAATACTCTAGGAGGTACCTGCTTAAATGTGGGTTGCATCCCTTCCAAAGCACTACTTGATTCTTCAGAGCATTACCACAATGCGGCCCATACCTTTACTACCCACGGCATCGACGTGAAGGGCCTTGCGGTCAACCTGCCACAAATGATTGCCCGAAAAGATGAGGTGGTTACCCAAAATGTGGATGGAATTCAGTTCTTAATGAAGAAAAATAAAGTTGATGTCCACCATGGACTTGGATCTTTTGTAGATGCACATACCGTAAAAGTGACCAAATCAGATGGCACTGGATCCGATATTCAAGGGAAAAATATCATCATTGCCACGGGATCGAAGCCTGCTAGCCTACCCTTTATTTCGATAGATAAAAAGCGCATCATCACTTCTACAGAGGCGCTCAAAATGAAGGAAATTCCAAAGCACCTCATTGTCATTGGCGG
>JALRIY010000270.1:0-1158 GCA_023255285.1 Algoriphagus sp. | reverse complement strand
AGATAAAAAGCGCATCATCACTTCTACAGAGGCGCTCAAAATGAAGGAAATTCCAAAGCACCTCATTGTCATTGGCGGTGGAGTGATCGGTATGGAATTGGGTTCTGTCTATGGACGATTGGGCGCAAAGGTTTCGGTGGTAGAGTACATGGATTCCATCATTCCTACCATGGACAAGAGTTTGGGTAAGGAACTGCAAAAATCCTTGAAAAAGATAGGATTTGAGTTTTACCTCAAGCACAAGGTGACTGGAGTAGAAAACCACGGAAAAGAAGTAGTGGTCAAAGCGGAAAATGCGAAGGGAGAGACTATAGAAATCAAGGGAGATTATGTGCTTGTATCTATCGGTAGAAAGCCCTACACTGAAGGTCTCAATGCTGCAGCTGCAGGAGTCGTGCTTACTGACCGAGGGCAAATTCAGGTAAATGAGCATTTACAAACTACTGCACCGCATATTTATGCCATTGGTGATGTAGTCAAAGGGGCTATGTTGGCACACAAAGCGGAAGAGGAAGGGGTATTTGTAGCAGAGACCATCGCTGGACAAAAGCCTCACATCAACTATCTCTTGATTCCAGGGGTAGTGTACACTTGGCCTGAAGTGGCTGCTGTAGGTTACACCGAAGAGCAATTGAAAGAACAGGGCAGAGGGTACAAGGTGGGTAAGTTTCCTTTCTTGGCTTCGGGACGAGCCCGTGCTTCCATGGATACGGATGGGATGGTCAAGGTATTGGCAGATGCAAGTACAGACGAGATCCTTGGAGTGCACATGATCGGTCCACGCACAGCTGATATGATTGCCGAGGCAGTGGTGGCAATGGAGTTTCGTGCTTCGGCAGAGGACATAGCGAGAATGTCCCACGCACACCCGACCTATACCGAAGTATTTAAGGAAGCTTGTTTGGCAGCTACTGCCAACCGCGCCTTGCATATCTAAGCGATTGAAGTTCCTCAATAAAGCCATTTTCCTCCAAGAAGATGGCTTTTTCTTTTCCAAAAAATTGACTTAATTTCTTTATGAAGCTGAAAATAGCAATCCTGGGAGCCGGTAATTTGGCCTGGAACTTGGCGCCTGCATTGGAAGATGCAGGACATGAAATCACCGAAGTCTATGCTCGAGATATTCACAAGGCCAAAGAGATGACTGAGCGGGTTTAC
>JALRIY010000026.1 GCA_023255285.1 Algoriphagus sp. | reverse complement strand
AGTTTGGACCTAGGGGTGGATTTTAGACCCGTGGATCGAGTAATTCAAGTCGGAAGCCCCAAAGGAGTGTCCCGATTTGTTCAGCGTGCAGGCAGGGCAGGACATCAGCCTGGGTTTCCCTCCCTGGTGTACTTTGTTCCTACCAATGCCCTAGAACTGATTGAAGCGGCGGCTTTGCGAAATGCCATTGAACAGGATGACTTGGAATCTCAATTCCCTCCCTCACTCCCCTACGATGTATTGATTCAGTTCCTGGTAACGCTGGCGGTAGGTGAAGGATTTGATCCCGAGGTCCTTTATGGAATTATCAAAAAGACCGAATCCTACGCATCCCTTAGTTCGGAAGACTACCAATGGATCCTTGAATTCATTACTAAAGGGGGGAGTTCCCTCGGAAGTTACGATGACTTCCTGAAGGTTGTGATCGAGGAAGACGGTATATATCGGGTAAAAAACAAGAAAATTGCAATGAAGCACCGCCTGAGTATGGGTACGATTGTCAGTGATGTATCCATGAAGGTGAAATTTAAAAATGGGGCTTATTTGGGTACCGTGGAAGAATACTTCATTGCCAAATTAAAAGTTGGAGATCGATTCTATTTTGCAGGTAGAAATCTGGAACTACTTTATGTGAAAGGATTGGATGCCGTCGTGCAAGTGACCACGAAGAAAGCCAATCAAGTGGTCAGCTGGATGGGTGCCCGCATGTCTCTTTCCTCCAAACTTTCCCAGCAAATCCAAGAAATTTTCAAAGCCTACAACCAAGGAATTGTAGGTTCCGAAGAAGTAAGACAAGTTTTGCCGATTTTGGACCTACAGCAACAGCTTTCATTGGTGCCTGATGCACAAACTTTTTTGATAGAGTCCTTGCAAACCCGCGAGGGATTTCACCTATTTTTCTATCCCTTCGAAGGCCGCATGGTACATGAACTCCTCAGTGCCTTGCTGGCTTACCGCATTGCCCAGCGTCTCCCCGTGTCCTTCAGTATGGCAATGAATGATTATGGTTTCGAATTATTTTCAGATGTCCAGCTAGACATTGAGGAAATCCTCGAAGAAGATGTATTTAGCCTAGATCATTTGGAAGAAGATATCTTGCATTGTGTCAATGAAAGCGAACTTGCAAAACGCAAGTTTCGGGAAATCGCCAGCATCGCAGGACTCGTTTTTCAGGGCTATCCAGGCAAGCCAACAAGCTTTAAACATATTCAGGCAAATTCTGGCTTGTTATTTCAAGTATTCGAGGACTACGAACCAGATAATCTCTTGCTAAAACAAGCACGTTCTGAAGTTTTAAACCAACAAATGGAACAAGAATTGGTAGTTGAAGCAGTTCGTAAAATCAACAGGCAATCCATCCAAGTACGCTACCCAAGTCAATTCACCCCCTTCTCATTTCCGATTTTAGTAGATCGATTGAGTCGAACGAATCTTTCTTCGGAGTCTGTGGAGGATAAGATTGCAAAAATATTGGCTCAAATGGAGTTAGATTCCTAATAAAAAATCTGATTATCCGCTTTGCCACCAGTAACGAGAGAAAATAAAGCTTGAAGTTCGTTTAAGTTAGCCGTGGGCTGTGGACAGTCGTATGGCGACGATTTCCGCAAGTTTTAGTACTTCGTT
Source organism: Algoriphagus sp. (assembly GCA_023255285.1). Lineage (GTDB taxonomy): Bacteria > Bacteroidota > Bacteroidia > Cytophagales > Cyclobacteriaceae > Algoriphagus. The sequence continues at coordinate 15,160 of JALRIY010000026.1, read as the reverse complement.
GGGACTACTGGCTTAATTGCGGATAATCTTAAAAAATAAAATTCACTCTTACTTCTCCAAATAGCTCGTGCTTTCTTCCTCAGGTAGCTCTTGCACTTCTTTAAGCTTTCGCTGGATGATTCGGGTTCGTACGCCTACTAGCTTATCCAATTCTGAATTTGCTTCATTAATTTTCTTTTGTGTGCGCTCCAAAAGGACTCCAAACTTTCCAAACTCCGTTTTAATTGCTCCCAATACCTGCCATACCTCTGAACTACGCTTTTGAATGGCGAGCGTTCGAAACCCCATTTGCAGGGAGTTGAGAATAGCGGAGAGCGTGGTAGGCCCCGTCACGATGACTTTGTATTCTTGCTGCAAATTTTGCGCTAGACCCGGTTCGCGAAGCACCTCAGCATACAGGCTTTCCATGGGAAGGAAAAGAATAGCAAAATCTGTGGTCAAGGGGGGATGAATGTATTTCTGAAAAATATCGGCTGCAGATTTTTTCACCGCCTTGATCAACTCCACTCGGTATTGATCTGCCAATCCCTTATCAGCAACTTCTAGGGCATCAACCAATCGTAAGTAGGCTTCTTGAGGAAACTTAGAATCAATGGGCAAAAAAATCTCATCCGCTTGCCCGGGCATTTTAATGGCAAATTCCACACGCTCTCGGGTACCCGTTATGGCTGCATTGGTCACGTATTGGTCTGGGCTCAGTATGTTTTCCAAAATAGCCTGCAACTGGTATTCACCTAAAAGTCCACGGCTTTTCACATTGGTCAACACGCGCTTGAGATCTCCTACGCCATTTGCTAGTGATTGCATCTCCCCTAGTCCTTTTTGAACTGCCTGCAACTGAGTACTGACCAAGTCAAAGGACTGTCCCAACCGAGTCTCTAACGTTTTCTGAAGTTTTTCATCCACGGTCTCGCGGATTTTTTCCAAACGTTGCTCTGTATTTTTTAAGAGTTCGTCCTGGCGACGACTCAATTCAGACAATTTTTCTCGTTGTACATTGCTGAGATCCTGTAAAGATTGTCGCACACGTTCCCCAAATTGTTGTAAGGCATCGTTTTGGTCTTTCGCTGAAGCTCGCTGATTGTCAAAAACCAATTGAAATTGACGGAGTAAGTTCTCGGATGCCTCTTTCCGAGCCTCAGCCAAATTTTCATTCAATACTTTGTTTAAGGACTGTAACTCCTCCTGTAATTGCTTGTCTGTATTTCCTTTCTTTCTCCCAAAAAGTAAAATCCCCAATAAGCTTAATGAAATTCCTGAGAAGAAGAATATTAAAAATTCACTTTGCATAAGCTACTTGGTTGGAAGGTTGAAGGTAACTTTTTCGAACTTCAACACCGAGGAAACTAAGATATTCTGAGACAGTCTCCGTCGGGCTTTCCTCCATAGGAACATGTCCCACCCCATCTAAAATGACTAGGTTTGCTCCAGGTATGGCTTCTTTCAAGCGCTTCCCTTGGGCCAAGGGAATCCACTGATCTTCTGCTCCCCAAAGAATCAAGGTAGGCATGGTCAGGCGTTCGTAATGAATATTGCTAGTCCTAGGTTGGCTCAATCGATCCAAAGTGGCCTGCCGATTGCCTTCACGAAGCATCAATTCGTAGTACCGCGTGGTGACCTCTTCCGTAACTTTTGTATCGTCTCCATAGACTTGTTTCATATTCATCTCAAAAAGAAATTTTGGGGTACAGGACAATAGTAATTTGGAAAAAATGGGATGCCGAGCCACTTGGAAAATCCATCCCCCACCCGAATTTGTTTTCTTTTGGGCTGAAGAATCCGGTAACATTGGATTCCCCGCAGGAGCACCCGCGGCATCAATCAAATTCAAGGAAAGGATATTTTTTGGATAATCAGAAGCGAGTTGCATCGCAACAGCTCCGCCCATCGAATTGCCTGCTACATGGTATTGAATAAGCTCAAGTTCTTCTGCTAATTCCTGAACTAATTTACTATAATCTTTTATCCCATAGCGCTTTAAGGAATCAGGCCCTGTAAGTCCATGACCAGGAAAATCCAAGGAGATCGTCTGGTAATACGGACTCATCGCTTGTTGCCAAGCATCCCAAGTATGCAAGGAAGCAAAGCTCCCATGAAGTAAAAATACAGGCTCCCCTTTTCCAAGTATTCGCACATGGACACGCAATCCATTTATTGCAATAAATCGAGATTCTGAAGTCAAGTATTTTTTATTAACTGCTTCAGACGATAGGTCGACGCGGTAAGCAAAAGCCAATACAACGACCAGCAAAACAAAAATTCCTACCAATCCTATTCCTAATCTTTTGATCCAAATCATAAGAATTTTTTAAACGTGCACTTCAAAACCTACAAAAATTCTTCCCAATTCCCTATTTTCCGAAAATTTCTAACGTGAATCTAAATAAATTTAAGTCTTTCCTAGGACCAGGCCCACTGATTACAGCAGCCTTTATTGGACCTGGAACCGTTACTGTATGTACACTAGCAGGAATTCGCTTTGACTATACCCTCCTTTGGGCGCTCGCACTGAGCCTAATCGCTACATTATTTTTACAGGAACTATCAGGTAGACTTGGCATTGTCACTCGCATGGATCTTAGCCAGCTCCTACGAAACAAAACTGAAAACAAATGGAATCGATATTTTGTCATCGTCCTGATCCTGCTCGCTATAGGTTTAGGAAATGCCGCATATCAGAGTGGGAACATTACAGGAGCTTATCTAGGACTTGGGATTTTTTTTAATTTACCCACTTGGATAATGGGCCCCTTCACCATGCAATCCGGAAATTTAGGCATTGGAATTCTTGCAGCAGGATTACTTTGGACAGGTAATTACAAACGTCTTGAACGGGTTTTGGTCGGGCTTGTGGTGCTCATGTCTATCTCCTTTGGATTTGCTGCTGCGCTCACCCAACCCAACCTACCTACCCTTTTCCAAGGATTTATTCCCAACTTCTCCACTGAAAAACTCCCTACACTTGTCGCCTTAATTGGTACTACTGTGGTCCCCTACAACCTTTTTCTCTATGCCAGCTTGGCCCAAAAACAATGGAAATCAGATAAAGAATTACCTTCCATGCGACGTGATTTATGGATTTCCATTGGCCTAGGAGGTTTTGTTTCTATGGCCATCTTGGTGGCAGGTGCCGCCAATCCAGTTCAGGAATTAGAAACTGCTCAAGATATCGCCAAGGGGCTCACCCGTGTATTTGGTCCATTTGGAACCTATTTAATGGGCTTTGGATTACTAGCCGCAGGGCTTACTTCCTCCCTTACTGCTCCCTTGGCAGCCGGTTTAGTGATTTGTGGGATTTTGGGATGGAATCAAAACATCCAATCTACCTCTATGCGCGTGAGCATGGGTACCATTCTTCTCCTAGGAATCCTTTTCTCCTCCTTTGGAATCAAGCCTGTCACACTCATCACGCTCGCCCAATTGACAAATGGAATCCTATTGCCATTAATTAGCGGCTGGTTGATTTGGATGAGTTCCAAAAAAAACCTCTTAGGTGTGCATGCTCTGGGTTTCAAAGGAGTCCTTTTTGGAATTTTAATTTGGGGCATAACACTTGCTTTAGGAATGAAAAGCTTTGGAGCTGCTGTTGGCTGGTTTTAAAACAAAGAGTTCGTACCAATTGCTTTGAATTCATTAAAAATTACCGAACTTATATCGATTAATGCTAACCCAAATCGCAGATGAAATCCCATCTTAAACCAAGTCTTCTTTTAATTATTGCACTCTTTACGTACAGCAGTAGTTTTGGACAGAATCAATCCTACCTAGGAACGCCTCCACCGAAAGGCGCAAAACTCTACTTAGATGGAAGCAATGCCTCCTTACAAAAAAACTGGATGTATTGGAACGGACCCAGACTTGCCGCCACCCCACCACTCAAGTGGCCCGAAGTCATCGACCCTGTAGACGGGAAAAAAGCGATTTCCAGTAACGATCCCGCCGGAGCAGGAGGAAAATACGGAGCTGCAGACATTGTCACCAAAGACGAATTTAGAGATTTCGAGGCTCATGTAGAGTTTTTAATCCTCAAGGAAGGAGGAAATAGCGGTGTATACCTACAAAATCGCTACGAAATTCAAGTCTTGGATGGGGATTACGGTTTGCATGGCATGGCTGCTGTAATCAATGAAACCCTACCTACCTCCCAAGTCTACAACGGCTTGGGCAAGTGGAATGCCTACGATATCAAGTTCCAAGCAGCAAAATTCACTGAAGGCAAATTAACTGAAAAAGCAAAAGTGACCATCTATTTCAATGGAGTAAAAATTCACGACCAAGTATCCATACAGCAAGTTTGGGGAGGCCCAAACTCTGGAATCGATGGAGGAAATGATGGAGGAAAAGGAATCAGCGATACTCCAGGAGGACTCAAATTACAGGCCGAAGGTCACGATGTCCTCTACCGAAATATCTGGATTAAGCCCTTAAATTAGGCCAAATTGGCGAGAAGTTAGAACCCTTTACGAATCAAATCTGCGATATCTGCTAGATCCTGTTCGGTCAACTTCAATTTGGGCCGGGTGAAATTAATGTCATCCACTGTACGCAAGGGTACCAAATGGATGTGTACATGTGGAACCTCTAAACCAATCACGGCCATCCCAATTCGTGTGCAGTTTAGCGTATTATCCATCGCTTTTGCAACTTTTTGAGCAAATAGATGCAATCCTGATAGCTCTTCCGGCTCCAAATCAAAAATATAGGAAACTTCTCGCTTGGGAACGACTAACACGTGACCTTTTACCAAGGGCATAATGTCCAAAAAGGCGATGTACTGCTCGTCTTCGGCAACGATTTGAGCGGGTAGTTCGCGAGCAATAATTCTAGAAAATAAACTAGCCATGGGTGCCAATTAGTCGAGTTTCTGCGGAGATAATCAAGAATTAATAGTAATATCTAAAATTTCAAATTGAAGTTTCCCTGCTGGCGCATTTACTTCTGCAATGTCACCTATGGCTTTTCCAACCAATCCTTTTCCAAAAGGAGACGCTAGTGAAATTTTTCCTGCTTTCAAATCTGCCTCTTCCTCAGACACAAGGGTATAGGATACCGTCATGCCATTCTTTACATTTTTAATCTTCACTGTACACAAAATCCCCACCTTGGACGTGTCCATTTTACTATTGTCCAATACCCGAGCATTTCCTACTACTTCTTCTAGCTTGGAGATTTTCAGTTCCAACAATCCCTGAGCATCTTTTGCTGCATCGTATTCAGCATTTTCGCTCAAGTCTCCTTTGTCACGCGCTTCGGCAATTTGATGTGCAATATCCATACGCCCCTTAGTCTTTAACTCATGGAGCTCATCTTTCAATTTCTTTAATCCCTCTTCGGTGTAATACTGTACTTTTGACATAGTTGTTCATTTTTTCAAAAGGCTCAAAAAACAAAGTAACGGTCACTTTTCGGAGACCGTTACTTCCTGTTGCCCTTATATACCTTACAAAGATAGGAAAGCATTTTCACAATGCAAATCCCTTTTTTTACCCTAAATCAGGCCATTTTTTAGTTTTTCGCTAAAGTGTTGAAGAATTTGATGAACCAAAACTTCATTTATTTTTTGATAAGACTCTTTGGTCCAACCGGCCACATGAGGTGTAAACAACACGTTTTCTCGTTGCGCAAGCATTTCAAATTGAACCTTCTGCACTGCAGTGAAACGCTCAAATTTTTCATTTTCCAAGACATCCAAAACCACTCCCTTCAAGAGGCCTTGATCTAACGCTTGGTTGAGTGTTTCCATGCGGATGACCTCACCCCTTGCGGTATTGATCAGCCAAAAAGGTTTTGAAAAGCCTTTTAATTCTTCCAAACTGAAAAAATCATGTGTTTCTTTGGTTAAAGGAACATGTATACTCAAAACATCTGCTTCTTGTTTGAGTAATTCCCAGCTTACTTCCTTTACTCCATTTTTCCCAAAACCTTTTTTGTATTTGTCGTAGGCGAGGATCTTCACACCAAATCCTTTTAGTCGCTTCGCAAATGCGGTACCCATGTTGCCATACCCAAAAATCCCAATCGTCTTCCCCATCAACTCTTCCCCACGATTCCTTTCTCTATCCCAAATTCCTTTACGCACCTGTTGATCGGCTTTTGGCAAATGGTTCATCAAGGCCAAAATACTCCCTAAGGCATGTTCAGCGACTGCATCACGATTGCCTTTGGCGGCATGAAAAAGTTGAACACCTCTTTCTTCCAAATAGGCTAGATCCAACTGGTCTAATCCTGCTCCTGCTCGACCAATAAATTGTAATCGAGAAGCATGCTCGAGTAATTCGCGATCCAATGGGGTTTTTGAGCGAATTATTATCCCTTCATAGCCTCCAATTTGTTCAAAAAGTTCCGATCTAGTAATTGTTGGAGCATAGACTACCTGAAATCCTGATTTCTGCAACAAGCCAATAATACTCTCGTGCATCAGGTCGACAATAAGAATTTTCATCGTTAAAGATTAAGCAGTAACATCGCTACCCCAAAATATACAGCCAAACCAAGAAGGTCATTGGTGGTGGTAATAAATGGACCAGAGGCAATCGCTGGGTTGATCCCAAAATGATGCAAAACTAAAGGGGTAACGGTTCCCATAAAGGAAGACAAAAGAACCACGCAAAACAGCGCTAAACCAACTGTAATCCCGAATAATGGCTCGAATCCATAAAGAAAAACAACAACCAAGAATACAAATACACCCAATACTACCCCATTTAAAAGAGCTACTAAGCTTCCTTTCCAAAAACGTTGCCACGGAGTATCATCAAATGCGGATTTAGATGCAAGAGATTGAACGATTAAAGAGGATGCTTGAATCCCCACATTACCTCCAGTTGCTGCAACTAGAGGAATAAATGAGGCAAGCGCTAGGTACTTGGCCAGTCCTCCTTCAAAAAAACCAATCAATTTTGCTCCCATCAAGCCTCCAATAACTCCAATAAGCAACCAAGGTAATCTAGCTTTTGAAATCGTAAATACAGAGTCTGATTCTTCAATATCCGCAGACACTCCAGTCATTGCTTGGATATCCTCTTCCGCTTCTTCCTGAACTACATCCAAGATATCATCTACAGTGATCCGTCCAACCAACTTATTTTTTGCATTAACTACAGGAACAGATTCCAAATCGTATTTTCGCATCAAGGTTGCTACCTCTTCCTGATCCATGTAAACTGGAACAGAGATAATGTTTTCATCGAAAATATCTTCAATTTTGGTTTCAGCGGCAGTTAGAATTAATTTTTTTAAAGATACACGACCCAATAGCTGCTGTCGATTGTTGACTACATAAATAGAATAAATCTTCTCTACATTCTCAGCCTGCCTACGAATCTCATTGATAGTTTGGACAATCGTCCAATTTTTGTTGGCTCGGATAAATTCCTTCGCCATAATTCCACCCGCGGTATCCTCTTCGTAGCGAAGTAGTTCAAGGATTTGCTCCAACTTGATACGATCCTCAATCTCAGCAATTATTTCCTCCCGATCTTTTTCTGAGAAATAACTTAGAATATCCGCTCCATCATCAGAATCCATCAAGGCAATCCAAGAGGCAATTTCTTTGGTCTCAAGTTCCTGCAGGACTTTTTGAAGGGTAGTATCGTATAATTCTATCAGGATATCTGCAGCTAATTGAGAATCTAAAAGCCGGAGCACATACAAGGATTCATCCGTTTGAAGCTCATCCAAAATGGCTGCAATGTCTGCCACATTTTCTCCTTCAAGTGAGTCGGTAATGTAGGCCGTATTTTCCTCTGCTATCCCCGTTTGAAGTAGCTCTAGGTATTCTTTTGATAGCTCGAATTTAGTGATTGGCTCCACGACCTTTTTCAATTTGTTGAGTCAAAAATACAAAATCCGCCACATCCAATTGTTCTGCACGCTTGTCCAAAATCGGATGTGACTTGAATTCTTCCGTAAGTTGAAAGGATTTTAGGGAATTTCGAAGTGTTTTTCTCCGATTTCCAAACCCACCTTTCACTACTTGCTGAAAAAGCCTTTCGTTGCAATCTAGTTTTTGAACTTTATTTCTAGTCAATCTTATCACCCCTGAATTGACCTTTGGCGGAGGATTAAATACGCCGGGAGGAACAGAAAAAAGGTATTCAATGTCGTACCACGCCTGAAGTAAAACCGAAAGAATCCCATACTCCTTGCTCCCTTTTGGAGAAGCTATTCTTCGTGCCACTTCTTTCTGGAGCATACAGACAACCTCAGTCACTTGGTTTTTATGTTCCAACACCTTGAAAAAAATCTGAGAAGAAATATTGTAGGGAAAATTTCCTGCTAGCGCAATCGGAGCTGGAAATACCCCTGCTAAATCAAATTTTAAGAAGTCTCCCTCGAGAATCCGATCTTGTAATTCAGGATACTTTTGGTGCAAATAAGCAATACTTTCACGATCGAGCTCAATTAAGTGAACTTCTAACTTACCTTGAACCAGGAAATCGGTCAAAACACCCATTCCAGGACCAATTTCAAGCACTTGACTCACGCCTGCATGGCCAACTACTGCCTCGGCAATCCGAGCTGCGATGCTGAGGTCAATCAAAAAATGCTGACCAAGATGCTTTTTAGGTTTGACCTTTTCCATCGTAACCCTCTGGTTTTTTTTTGTAAATTGCCGTTCTAAAATTAAGGGATTATTCCCAGATGGCACGGAATTTTGTTTCGAGCCTCTGCACCACCTACAACCATGCAAACAAAGAAGCAAAAACCCCTCCTTGGAATTAGTATTGGAGATATCAACGGAATTGGACCAGAAGTAATTTTAAAAGCATTGGCAGACGCCCGTGTGTATGCCAATTTCACCCCAGTCATTTATGGACATGGCAAGGCTTTGTCACATTACAAAAAAATAGCCAATCAAGAAGACCTGTATTTTACCCAAGCACGCTCCCTTGATGAAATACAACATCGAAAAGTTAATGTCCTTAATTGTCTGGAAGAATGTCCCGAAATCATTCCTGGGGTAGAAACGCAAGAGGCAGGCAAACTTGCTTTTGCAGCCTTTGCTACCGCTGTTGAAGACTTGAAATCTGGAAAAATTCAAGGACTAGTCACTGCTCCCCTATCCAAAAGCAATATCAATTCCGATACCCAGCCCTTTGTAGGCCATACCGAGTACTTGATTGAAACCACCGGAAGTAAATCAGGCTTGATGATGCTAGTAGGTGAAGATCTACGCGTTGGATTGGTTACTGGTCATATCCCCTTGGCACAGGTCTCCTCCGCAATAACCAAAGAAAAGGTCTTAGAAAAAGCAAAAATATTTATTCAAAGCTTAGAAAATGATTTCGGTATCCATAAACCAAAAATCGCCATTTTAGGATTAAACCCTCATGCAGGAGAAGATGGGCTTTTGGGCGAAGAAGAAGAAAAAATTCTCAAACCAGCTATTCAAGAATTAAAAGAGGAACACCACTATGTATTTGGTCCCTATCCAGCAGATGGATTTTTTGGAATGATGCATCAACAAAAATTTGATGGGGTACTTGCCATGTACCACGACCAAGGATTAATTCCTTTCAAATCTATCGCTTTCAGTAGTGGAGTCAACTTTACTGCAGGACTTTCAGTTATTCGAACCTCTCCAGATCATGGTACTGCCTACTCCATTGCAGGAAAAAATTCGGCAGATTGCTCCTCATTACGAGCAGCACTTTTTCTTGCTTCAGACATGATTGAGCGGCACCAGCAAAACGAAGAAGCTGGTAAAAATTAAAAAAAGAAGAGGTGAACCAAATTATATTTCAATTTCTGTTTCACCTATGATAAATAATTACCTAAATTTGCGGACTTAATTCAGGAGGAAGTAAGGTGAAGTTTTGGAAAACCTATGCCATTGAAGTCATTAAATTCAAGGAAGGGCTGCATGAAGTGGTCTTCCCGATTGAAGATGCCTTCTTTCAGCAGGTAGAAGAAAATGAAATCCTGGAAAAAGGAAACTTGACCGCACGGGTTGAGATTAATAAGGGTGCAAATCTCATTGAACTAAATTTCAACATCACTGGAAAGGTACAGCTTACTTGTGATCGAAGTTTGGAAGTTTTTGATCAACACTTGGAAATCACTGAAAAGATGATTTACAAATTTGGGTCAGAAGAAAAGGAAATTGACGAGTCTGTTACTATGATTACGAGAGACACACCTTCAATATATGTCGGCCAACTCTTGTATGAATACATTTTACTAGCCTTACCCATAAAAAAAATACATCCAGCTTACCGAAATGAGTTGGATGAAGACAACAATCAACTAGAAGGTGGATTTGTCTATGTAGACAGAGACGCTAGCACTGAAGAAGAGGGTTCTGATTCAGAAAATATGCCAATTGATCCCCGCTGGGAGCAACTTGGAAAACTTAAAAACAAAGAATAACCATAAATCAATCATAAAATGGCACATCCTAAACGAAAAATTTCGAAAACCAGAAGAGATAAAAGAAGAACGCATTACAAGTTGGAAGCTCCAGGATTAGCAAAATGCCCAACAACTGGTGAAATGCACCTTCCACACAGAGCTTTCTGGCTTGACGGTAAGTTGTACTACAAAGGACAAGTAATCATTGAGAAAGAAATCTCTGCTTAATTGATCACCTACAACCTTCAATTCCACTCCCTAAAGGAGTGGAATTTTTTGTTTTATTAACCTCCAGCCAACTGAAAATCAACTACTTAAATTTGTTAAACACTTAGGTTTTGGCGTTCAGAAGGCATTATACTATTTTTGAATTCGCTTAATTCAAATACCTTTGACATTTACAGGGCATTTGTTTTCAGCAAAAACATACTGAATCCTTTACAATGGATAAATTAAGAGCAATGGTAACCGGTATTCATGGATACGTTCCTGAATATCGGCTGACCAACCAAGAATTGGAATCTTTAGTGGATACCAATGACGAATGGATTATGTCCCGTACGGGTATCAAAGAACGAAGGATTCTTAAGGGAGAAAATCAAGGGACTTCTGTTTTGGGTGTTGAGGCGGTAAAAGGTTTATTAGAAAAAACTGGAACAGACCCCTTAGACATTGAGCTAATCATTTGTGCTACTGTTACACCGGATATGCCCTTCCCCGCCACTGGTAATATCATTGCAGACAAAGTAGGTGCAAAAAACTCTTTTTCTTTTGACATTGGCGCTGCATGCTCTGGCTTTTTGTATGCGCTACAGTTGGGTGCTCAATTTATCCAAGCAGGAACACACAAAAAAGTAATCGTTGTGGGAGCAGATAAAATGTCTGCTATTGTGGATTACCAAGATCGAACAACTTGCATTTTATTTGGAGATGGAGCCGGAGCAGTACTTCTTGAGCCCACCACCGAAAAATTGGGAGTAATCGATGCGATTTTAAAAGCAGATGGGTCTGGAGAAGGCTTCCTTCATATCAAAGCAGGAGGGAGTCGCAAACCTGCTACCTTAGAAACTATAGCCAAAAGAGAACACTATGCTTACCAAGAGGGAGCGTCCGTGTTTAAGTTTGCTGTTACCAACATGGCAGATGTGAGTGCCGAAGTGATGGAAAGAAATGGTCTTTCAGGTGATGATATTGCCTGGCTAGTGCCTCACCAAGCCAACAAACGAATCATTGATGCCACAGCCAATCGGATGGGAGTAGGACCTGAAAAGGTAATGATGAATATTGAGCGCTATGGCAACACTACCGCAGCCACTATCCCCCTTTGTCTTTGGGAATATGAATCCCAGTTGAAAAAAGGAGACAATCTTATTTTAGCAGCCTTTGGCGGTGGATTTACTTGGGGAGCCATCTACCTAAAATGGGCTTTAGATCCTAAATAATTAAATTGACAACTACTAAATAATGGCAAGTACTGCAGATTTTAAAAACGGGCTCTGTCTCGAAATGAATAACGACATTTATTCAATTGTCGATTTTCAGCATGTGAAACCTGGAAAAGGAGCCGCTTTTGTTCGTACTAAACTCAAAAGCTTACGAAGCGGAAAAACACTGGATAAAACTTTCAATGCTGGAGAAAAAGTAACAACCGCTCGCGTTGAAAAAAGACCACATCAGTTTTTATACAAAGACGATCTCGGTTACAATTTCATGGACACCGACAATTTCGAGCAGATTTCCCTAGAAGAACGACTTATTGAACGCTCAAACCTGCTAAAGGATGGCCAGCTAGTAGATATATTGGTGCACGCAGAGCACGAGACTCCCCTTTCGGTAGAACTTCCTCCTTTTGTGGAGTTAATGATCACTTACACCGAACCTGGAATTAAAGGAGATACTGCTACCAATGCACTCAAACCAGCAACAGTAGAAACGGGAGCAACAGTAATGGTTCCACTTTTTGTGGAACAAGATACTTTGATCAAGGTAGATACCAGAGACGGCTCCTATTCTGAACGAGTAAAATAAGTAGCTTAAGTCTTTGGATTTAATTAATTTACATCTCCAGTTTGCATTAGCTCAACCCAGTAATGCTTAAAAAACAGGAAACAAAAAAAGAACACTATGAAACCAAAAGAAATTCAAGATTTAATTGACTATATCTCAACTACCGGACTTGCTGAAGTGAAAATAAAGACGGAAGAATTTGAGCTTTCTGTAAAGAAATATGCAGATTCGGCTGCTCCAGCATCCGGACCTCAGCCAATTGCTCCAGCGCCTGCCCCAGTAGCGGCGGCCCCAGCGGCAGCGGCTCCCACACCAAGTCCAGTGGTAAGCTCCAATTTGGTAGAAATCAAATCACCAATGATTGGAACTTTTTACTTGACTGCCAATCCAGAGTCTGCACCTTTTGTAACCGAGGGGGGATCTATAAGTGCTGGTAAGACAGTTTGTATTATTGAAGCCATGAAGCTTTTCAATGAAATTGAATCTGAAATCTCTGGAAAAATCGTAAAAATACTGGTTGCAAATGCTAGCCCTGTCGAGTATGACCAACCTTTATTCCTTGTTGACCCTGCAGGTTGATTTTTTGCACTAAATCATAAAAAGCGTGTTTAAAAAAATATTAATTGCCAATCGGGGCGAAATCGCACTTCGGATAATTCGTACATGCAAAGAAATGGGTATCAAAACCGTTGCTGTATATTCCACTGCAGATAAAGATAGTCTTCATGTGAGATTTGCAGATGAAGCTGTTTGCATCGGTCCTGCTCCAAGTCGCGAATCGTACCTAAATATCCCAAGAATTATAGCTGCTGCAGAGATAACCAATGCAGATGCAATCCACCCTGGCTATGGGTTTCTCTCAGAAAATGCAGAGTTTTCAAAGATTTGTGAGGAATATGGCATCAAATTTATAGGTGCTTCTCCAGATATGATAGCCAATATGGGCGACAAAGCAACTGCAAAAGCAACCATGAAAGCTGCAGGAGTACCTACCATCCCAGGTTCGGATGGTCTATTAGACTCCATAGAACAAGGATTGCTTATCGCCAATGAGATGGGTTACCCTGTGATCTTAAAAGCTACTGCCGGTGGAGGTGGAAGAGGCATGCGGATTGTCAAGGAAGATAGCGAATTTAAAAAGGCATGGGATGATGCAAAAATGGAATCAGAGGCGGCTTTTGGTAACGATGGACTCTACCTTGAAAAATTTGTAGAAGAGCCACGCCACATCGAAATCCAAATCGTGGGCGACCATACTGGAAAAGCCTGTCACCTTTCCGAAAGAGATTGTTCTATCCAAAGAAGGCACCAGAAACTAGTAGAAGAAACCCCTTCCCCATTCATCACCGAAGAATTGCGGGAAGCAATGGGTAAGGCAGCCATCAAAGGCGCTGAAGCGATTGGTTACGAAGGTGCAGGAACCATTGAATTTTTGGTGGATAAAAACCGCAACTTCTATTTTATGGAAATGAATACCCGAATCCAGGTAGAGCATCCCATCACAGAAGAAGTGACCGATTTTGACCTAATCAAAGAACAAATTAAAGTAGCAGCAGGAGAAACAATCTCTGGCCGAAACTACTACCCCAAGCTGTATGCTATGGAATGTAGGATTAATGCCGAAGATCCTTTCAATGGATTTCGACCAAGCCCAGGAAAGATCCTTAATTTGCATATTCCTGGTGGGCGAGGTGTACGGGTTGATTCACACGTCTATGCAGGTTATGTAATCCCTCCAAATTACGATTCCATGATTGCAAAGCTGATTGTTAGTGGGCAATCTCGAGAGGAAGTAATCGTTCGTATGAAGCGGGCTTTGGAAGAATTTGTGATTGATGGCATCAAAACCACCATCCCATTCCATATCGCATTATTAGAAAACGAGGAGTTTAAGGGGGGTAACTTTACAACTAAGTTTTTGGAAACTTTTGACTTTTCAGTCCTAAAAAAATAAGGAATTCACTACCCTGAATTCCCTATTCAAAAAAAGGAGAAATATCAGTTTCTCCTTTTTTATTTTATATGATTATCCGCTTTGTTACCAGTTACCAAATAAAAATAAGGTTTGAAGTTCATTTTAATGAGCTGTAGTCCTTGGACTGTCGTCTTTCGACGATTATCTGGAAATTTTAGTACGCTGCAGGGACTACTGGCATAATTGCGGATAATCCTGTTATTTCAATTACTTTTCGACCTGATTAGCCAACCACGTGTACTTTCAACATATTGGTCTTCCCTTTTTGGCTCAGTGGCATACTCCCTGTATTCACGATCACCTCCCCTTGCTGTACATGGCCATCCGTCTTCAAGATGCTCTCAATATCTGCAAATACCCCATCGGTGGAAGCCTGACCTTCGTAATAGTAGGCACGTACTCCCCAAACCAAGGACAATTGGGTTAAGAGTCGCTGATTTCTAGTGAAAACAAAAATATTTGAAAGTGGTCTATGTGAGGCCAATCTAAATCCAGTAAATCCTGAGGAGGTAATCCCCACAATCGCTTTGGCCTTTACATTTCGAGAAAGCCTCGCTGCCATCAAAATCAGGTTACTGCTGAGAAAAGTAGGATCCTCCTCAGAGATTTTATAGAGATTATGGTATACCTCCGCATTGGCTTCCAGGTAGGTAATAATACTAGTCATTGCCTTTACTGCATGTACAGGATACTTTCCTGATGCAGTTTCTGCTGATAGCATCACTGCATCAGCTCCATCCAACACCGCATTGGCGACGTCGTTTGTTTCAGCTCGGGTAGGACGTGGATTCTGAATCATACTCTCCATCATCTGTGTAGCAATGA
>JALRIY010000269.1 GCA_023255285.1 Algoriphagus sp. | reverse complement strand
ATACTCGGACCAAATCCGTTGAACGTGGGTGTACTTTATTTTAGACATGACTAAGTTTTTAACAAATCTATTGGCAGGAAATAATCAACCTGTAAACAAATAATTATCAAATAATTAATTGTTTTTCTTCCGGTATCCTTCTAATAAATAGAGATAGATATTACGTGTAGGTTTCCCTTGGCGAAACTGCTGGACTACCCTAGGTTTTCCTACATTTTTGAAGGAAGCGCACAACAAGGAATCTGGAGCTTGAAGTCCGTTCGAAAATCCTACAAAATAAGCGCTACTACCTGGCTTTAGCGGCTCAACCTCTTTTTGCAACCAAGCGTAATGATGTATTTGGGATAGTTCGCCCAGGACAAATAGCTGAAGATTCAAGGGCTGAGCGATGTAGTAATCGATATGGGCTGCAGGAAACCATTTGTGTGAGACGATCACGTCTACCTGTATTCCAGAAATTTGATCCTGCTGAATATAAGGCTTTAAATCCATAGCCAAAGATTTCCATCCGTATATATCCAAAGTGATGTCTCCTTTACCCAAAGAGTTTGCCGTTTTATTGCCTAATGTACCTGGATAAAAATGAATGACTGTCCAAAATGCCCCTACAGTCATTGACGTAAATAGAACAGAGGCAGCTACCCACCTCTGCATCTTGAGTTGGTTTTTGTGTTGGGACAATACTGAACCTGACCATACCATCAAGGAAATAAAGCCCGGACCAGACCAATGCGGCAATGTATCTCTCAACCAAGAAATACACCAAAAAATCAAAATAAGGGGGATACCCATCCAGAGCCAATAATCATGTATATACAATTTGGAGTACCGCTTTAAACCATAAAACAAGGCATATATGATCAATCCGTACACTAAAGGTTGTATATACACCATCTCACCAACCAATTCTCTGAGTGCTGAACTGGGACGAATCCCTCCTAACCACTTGATTCTTTGGCTGTGGTAGTTAAAAGTCGCTGCTTGGGACTGAAAATTCCACCACCACATAGGCGCGGAAACCATGAACGAAATTAAAAGGGATAAATATACATCTGATGTCTTAAAGATAGATCTGCGGTAGGTAAATGCGTAGGTCAAAAATCCAAACCAAAGAAATCCCGCTTGTACTTTACTCATCAAGGCAAATCCAACCCATAATCCGAACCAATACATCGATTTACTCTGCTGCTCAATTAATGCCTTGTAGCCTGATTTTAGGGCCAATAGCCAAAAAAATACCAAAGGTGAATCCGGTAAAATAAACAAGCCACTGACGATTGAGGTATAGTACGAAGCCGTAAAAAGCCCTGCAGAAATCCAGGCTGATCGGGTGCCGTAGATAAGCTGAGTCGTGCTGTAGATCAGATAAACAGATCCCATAGAGGTGAGGATACTCCCCAATCGAACAGCTATTGGCCCCTGTAAGGCACCTCCCAACGTGGTCAACCAAATCAACCAACCTACCAAGGGTGGGTGATCGAAATAGCTCCACTGCAATTTTTTGGCATAAGTGGTGTAATACACTTCATCTACCCCTAAATCTAAGGTTGCGGATAATAAAACCCTCAACGCAGTAATCCCGATGATGGCCCAAAAAAAAGCAGTTCTGAAGTAAGGAGATGATTTAACTAACCGCTTAGTATTCATAAATATGTTCAATCGCCTATGACTTTTTTATTTTTTAAGTCCCGACAATACTTGAATCCAATCAACATACTTAAAATTCTGGGATCCTTGCGGATTATCCCCATCCTGGACAATAAGTATGCCATATGGAAAATCAGGAAATGGTCCTGGGTGGAGATCTAATCCATCTGTTTCTTCTACCCCATCAGTATTGGGCCCATCTACAATCCGGAATATTCCCAACAATATTCCTGTAGCCCGATCCAATACTGCGTACCTATCTCCACCTTGAGCAGAGAGCACCACATAACCAGCTCCATCTGACTCCTCGTAGATATCTACTCCCTCAAAATCTTCTGGAAGCAGGCTACTGGTGGGCAAAATCATGGTTTTCTCCATCGCCAATCCTGGATGGGCATTAATAGACCACAAGCCTTTTCGCTCTTCGGACAAATATATTTTCTTGTGGTAGGGGTCACCTGCTATTCCTTCAACTACAGAACCCATGGACCAACGGCGCAATAACTTCATTTGAATCCCTTTATTTGTTTGACCGAGAAGCCATTGGCCTATACGACCCCTAACATCGCTGGCTACCACAGTGGTCATGGTTGAATCAACATAAAATCCGATACCGTAGACCTCGCTCAACGAACGCACTAATTCTCTGTGTATCAAGACCATTTTTCCATCAGAATACAAACGCAATAAATCGATGCTTTGATGGGTTCTGTTGGTGGCTACCAACAGCGGAAATTTCTCTTGGCCCATGGTCCAATCGGACAATACATCTACGTTGTTTACACGACCCAATTTTAGTTCAGACAACAATTCCCCAGTAAGTGTATACGAAGCTAATCCGTACTTTTTGTCCGTCCCCACTACTATGGATTGAGCCGGATTTGCTAGATTTCTCCAAATAGCTATATCATCTGCTGCGTCATCCAAAGAGCGAACAGGTGTAGTTTCTGCGGAAGCGATTACATCAAATACAGAAGAGCTAGACATATTGTCCAGCTCTTGAGCATATAATAATGTACACCCGATACCCAAAAACAGGTATAGAAAGTGTGTATAATTCATTAGAAATCTATTTTAAACCCAGCATTCCAACTAAAGTTGTAATACTCCAACTGCATAGTCCTTTCCTGAATACCTTGGTAATAACGCAACGGTTGATTTGTTAAATTTTTAAACTCAGCGAAGAAACGAACGTTCTTATTTACTGTATAAGCAGCGTTTACATCGAGGAAAAATTGTTCATCGTAGTATCTGTCTTCCCAGGTATCACCTCCAACTTCATCGATAGCCGATCCAGAATAGTTACTAGAGGCTCTTAAGAAAAATTTCTTGG
>JALRIY010000268.1 GCA_023255285.1 Algoriphagus sp. | reverse complement strand
GAACCGGCGCAAAGACTCCGGAACGCGTGCCGACCACCACCCGGGCTTGTCCGCTACGGATTCGCCTCCATTGATCGGCTCGTTCCGCATTCCCAAACGCTGAGTGCAGAATCGCGACCTGCTTACCAAAGCGTTGAAAAAACTTCAAATTCCAGAGGAAGATTTAGGTTATTTTTTTTCTACCGGAACGATTAGTAATTACGGGTACTTAGAAAAAGATCGAATTTCTATTTTAACCAAGAAGGGGGAAGTTGTCGATGTTGCAAGTGCTGCAGACCTACCAAACATCAAGATAATGAGTAAGATGGTGGAAAAACATTACGTATGCCTCGCAAAAAGTTTAATTTTGCCCTACTAAACCACTTTTGAGTCTATGGAATTTTCGTTGGAGCAACTTGCAGGTATTTTAGGAGGAACTGTGGAGGGGGATTCTTCGCAAAAAGTGAACCGACTGGACAAGATCCAAGAAGGACAATCTGGAAGTATTGCTTTTTTAGCAAATGCCAAATACGAATCCTTTTTGTACGATACAGCTGCCACAGCAGTGATTGTATCCGAAGATTTTGTACCTAGCAAACCCCACAAGACTACCTTGATTCGGGTAAAAGATGCCTACCTAGGATTTACCACTTTATTGGAAGCTTATCAGCAGTTTCAACAGAATGCTTTAATTGGCATAGAGGAACCCAGTTACTTTGCAGATAGCAGCACAATGGGAGAACAGGGCTATCGGGGTGCTTTTTCATACATCGGGAAAAATTGTAAGATTGGAAATGGAGTTAAAATTTATGGGCATGCCTATATAGGAGACCGAGTAACTATTGGTGATGGAACCATCGTTTATGCTGGAGCAAAAATTCATGCTGATACCCAGATTGGTAGTCAGTGTGTAATTCATGCAGGAGCAGTACTAGGCTCAGATGGTTTTGGATTTGCCCCACAGGAGGATGGGACATACAAAACTATTCCACAGATTGGAAATGTAGTTCTGGAGGATCAAGTGAGTATTGGTGCGAATACGACTATCGACAGAGCAACAATGGGAACTACCTTTATCCGAAAAGGTGTTAAAATAGACAATCAAGTTCACATTGCACACAACGTAATTGTAGGAGAACATACCGTTATTGCTGCGCAAACCGGTATTTCGGGATCAACAGAAATTGGAAAGCACTGTGTTCTTGCTGGAAAAGTAGGAATAGCGGGACACCTCAAAATTGCAGATCATACAAGCATTGGTGGAAATACAGGAATTAATAAATCAATCAAAGAACCAGGAAAGTCCCTTTTTGGATTTTTAGCTATGGATTTGAGAGACTTCCTACGCTCTTATTCTGTGTTTAAAAATCTGGACGATCTACAAAATCGCGTTCAACAACTCGAAAAAAAGGGGTAAATTTAAGGCCCCATTCTCGTTTAGAAAGTAAAAAATGACAGTAAAGCAACATACCATTCAAAGGCAGGTAGAATTATCCGGCGTAGGGCTACATACCGGTGTGGTATCCAACATGACCTTCCTGCCTGCCCCTCCAAATCATGGAATTAAGTTTCAACGGATTGATTTGGAAGGTCGTCCTACAGTAGATGCAGATTGTGATTTGGTAGTAGATGTATCGAGAGGCACCACATTGGAACAAAATGGAGCGCGTGTTTATACAGTAGAGCATGTTTTAGCTGCATTAATGAGTTTGGAGATCGACAATGTATTGATTCAATTAGATGGACCTGAACCTCCTATCATGGATGGATCCTCTATTCAATTTATTGAGGTATTGGAAGATGCAGGATTGGAAGAACAAAATGCCTTGAGGAGATTTTTTGAGGTTCAAGAGACCATTCAGTACAAGGACTCCTCCAGAGAAGTGGAGATGGTGGCTTTGCCTGCGAGTAATTACCGAGTCACAGTGATGGTAGACTACAATTCTCCTGTACTAGGTAGTCAACATGCCTCCATTACAGACATTAGTCAGTTTAAATCAGAAATTGCCTCCTGCCGAACCTTTTGTTTTCTTCACGAACTAGAGATGTTGTACAAATCTAACCTGATCAAAGGAGGAGATTTGAACAATGCTATAGTAGTGGTAGACCGCATTGTTGAAAAAGAAGAACTGGCGCATCTGGCTAAGATGTTTAATAAGGAGTCGGTAGAAGTAAAAAAAGAGGGAATCCTCAATAATGTGGATTTACGTTATAAAAACGAGCCTGCTCGCCATAAACTGTTGGATGTAGTCGGCGACTTGGCCTTAGTGGGTAGACCACTGAAGGCACAAATTCTTGCTGCCCGACCTGGGCATGCTGCCAATGTGGCCTTTGCCAAAAAATTGAAGCGGGCAATGGAAAAAATGGGATCAACCCATATTCCCTATTACGACCCCAAGCTTCCTCCTGTGATGGACATCAATCAGATTAGCAATATTTTACCTCACCGATATCCATTTCAACTCATCGATAAAATTATTTATTTAGATGAGAATGTCGTGGCAGGTGTGAAGAATGTTACCATGAATGAACCTTTCTTTATGGGTCATTTTCCAGGCAATCCAGTTATGCCTGGTGTCATGCAGGTTGAAGCCATGGTTCTTGCCGCACAGTTCTGTGCAATTACCTCTGTATAAACCAGGCTCCTCTACTATAGTCCAAGCTGTGTTAATAAAGCCCGGTATTGCATCTTGCTTAATTGCAAAGTCCGGTACCCACCATGAATGGATTACATCATTTGCAGTAATTAAAAATCTAACCTTTTTGCCAACAGGGATAACAACGGGTTCATCAACTTCGAGCAGATAGTGCTCGCCCTTGGGTACTTTGTTATAAATCTCATCTTGATCGGTTGATAGGTTTGAGAAAAAATTGATGCCGTCTTCAAGATATTTATATTGCCACTTCCATTGGTAACCAACTACCTGAATATTTACATCACCCTCTTCATCATTATAAATTTCCTTGAGAACATTCGTTGCAGGGATTGCCATAACAACAAGTATTACAAAAG
>JALRIY010000267.1 GCA_023255285.1 Algoriphagus sp. | reverse complement strand
TTGCAAGAAGACCAAGTTACTTCAGCGCCAAGGGCAACTAAAGTTTCGATCAGAACTGCTGTTTGGATGGTCATGTGAAGGCAACCTGCCACGCGCGCACCTTTGAGGGGCTGCGAAGGTCCGAATTCGGCACGAAGGGCCATCAAACCTGGCATTTCGGCTTCTGCCAAACGAATTTCTTTTCTTCCCCACTCAGCAAGGGAGATGTCTTTTACTTTGTAAGGAATGTAAGTGGTAGTGGACATAATCTATTTAAATTGTTAAAAATTTGAAAAGTTTACCTAGATAGCTTTAAATAATAAAAGTAGGTAGGCTCACCTTTTTTCGCACCGCAAAGGTATCGGATAAAATCCAAAATCTGAAGTAGAATTAGAAATTTGGGAAGGCTATCTCCTTGATAGCAAAGCTATGCTGCTTGCCAGATGGAAGTTGCACTAGCAAATTACCTGATTCAGCTAGTCCAACAATTTTACCTTCTAATTCTTGTTCTCCCACTCGATACAAGGCCCACTGATCGGCTAAGTATAGGTGTTGCAAGTATTCTTGTTTAAGCAATCCTATTTTCCCTTTTTTAAGTGAAATATAGGTTTGTTCCAGATGAACGACGAGCAATTTGACTAATTCTTCTAAAGGAAATTGGCTACCAGTCACTTGTGCGAGTGAAGTAGCTTGGGGGCTAGCAAATTCACGTTGGTTGATGTTTAATCCAATGCCTACCACGGCAAATTCCCAACCGGAAGAATTAACTAAATTTTCAATTAAGATACCACCCAATTTCCCAAAGCCTTCAACTACTAGATCATTCGGCCATTTGACTTGAAGTTCAGGCACATATTCTTGAAAGCATCTGCGGATGGCATTGGAAACTGCTATGTTTAAATAAAATTGTTCGCTTAAATCAAGAAATTTGGGTTCAAGAACAAGAGAGAATGTCAAATTCTCACCGGGTTTTGCTTCCCAGGAATTTCCACGTTGCCCCTTTCCATGGGTTTGGTGGTTGGTAATAAAAATACTGCCTTCTTGAACCTTTTTTTTGCGCACAGCTTCCAAAGCTATGTCATTGGTAGAATGACAGTCTGTCAGAAAATGAATATCTTTCCCTAAAAAAAGCGTGTTGGCAAGAATTTTATACATTCGTTTTTACTTCGATACTCAAAGGTATTGAAGGCAAGCTTTAAATCAATAGTATGACGTCACAACAACTGAGTAAGGTCATCGCCAAAGGAATGGAAGAAAAAAAGGCGAGTGATATTGTTATTATGGACCTTCGTTCGGTAAAAGATACGGTGACCGATTTTTTAGTGATTTGTTCGGGTAATTCCGATACCCAACTGGATGCAATCTCCAAATCCATTGAGGAGCAAGTACACAAGGCTAGCGAATCTCCCGCTTGGAAAGTAGAAGGCAAAGCAAATGGACAATGGGTGTTGATGGACTATGTGAATGTGGTTGCCCATATTTTTCTTTCTGACAAAAGAGAATACTACGGTCTTGAAGAATTATGGGGAGATGCAAAGACTACCCGCATTTCCTGACACTTCCCGTGAACTTTCCCACAATAAATCTGTTTTAGAACTAATCAATAGCACCCCTATTCAGCAATGAGCGACAAACCAAAAAATAAAAACTTCGTCCCCAAGACCCCACAAAAACCAAATTTCCAACTCTGGATCATTGTTGCTGCAGTCATGGTACTGTTGGGCCTAACTTGGATTCAACAGCGCGGAGCAGTTATTGATGTGACCCAAAAGCGCTTTGAGGACATGTATACTGCTGGCGATGTGGCTAAAGTGGTAATTGTTCGCAACATGAATCGGGTGGATATTTCATTGAAGCCTACAGCCTTACAAAACGCCAAATACAAAACAGAGCTCGAAGCCAATTCCACTTTCTTTAATCCAGAGGGGCCGCATTATTCTTTGCAGGTCACTACCGCAGATAAATTTCAAGCAGATTTTCAGGCTTTGGAGGAAAAAATGCCTGAAGGCGCAGAAGACATTGGTTTTTCTGTGACCAACGAGGAAAACTGGACTAACTATTTTGGAAGCTTCGGCTTTATGATCCTCATTTTTGTTCTCTTCTGGTTTATGATGCGCCGCATGTCAGGGGCTTCCGGACCTGGAGGTCAGATTTTCAATGTAGGTAAGTCCAAAGCTCAATTGTTTGATGCTGAAAACAAGGTTAAAATTACTTTTGACAATGTGGCAGGCTTAGACGAGGCCAAAGAAGAAATTCAAGAAATCGTAGAATTTTTAAAGAATCCTTCCAAATTCACCAAGTTGGGGGGCAAAATTCCGAAGGGAGCTCTATTAGTTGGCCCTCCAGGTACTGGAAAAACCTTACTTGCCAAAGCAGTTGCTGGCGAAGCAAAGGTTCCGTTCTTTTCGATTTCAGGTTCTGATTTCGTAGAAATGTTTGTTGGTGTTGGAGCATCACGTGTACGTGACATGTTTGAAAATGCCAAGAAAAATTCTCCTTGCATCATCTTTATTGATGAGATTGATGCAGTCGGTCGTCAACGTGGTGCGGGCCTAGGTGGCGGTCACGATGAACGCGAACAAACTCTCAATCAACTACTTGTTGAGATGGATGGTTTCGACGATCAGACTCAAGTAATTTTGATTGCCGCTACAAACCGTCCAGATGTTTTAGACCCTGCATTACTTCGCCCAGGTCGATTCGATCGTCAGATTCCGGTTGAACGCCCAGATTTAAAGGGTCGCGAAGCGATTCTTAAAGTTCATGCAAAGCACAAACCACTTGCCGAAGGTATTGATTTACTTGCAATTTCACGCCGCACACCGGGATTTACTGGTGCGGATTTAGCAAACGTACTTAATGAAGCTGCGTTATTAACTGCACGTAATAATGAAAAGCTAATCACCATGAGTTCGATTGATGAATCAATCGATCGCGTTATGGCGGGTCCACAGAAGAAGACTCGCGTAATGAGCGATGAAGAACGTCGCGTTACTGCGTACCACGAAGGCGGACATG
>JALRIY010000266.1 GCA_023255285.1 Algoriphagus sp. | reverse complement strand
AGGATCTTCGATACCAATTATCCAGCCTTTTCCGCTTGGATTTTGTCCTTTCCCTTTCATTTCCCCTCCGATCTCCACTAAATAGTTGGCCACACCTGCCTGATCCAATACCTCAGCCAATTTGTCGATGGCATAGCCCTCTCCCAACCCTGTAATGTCAAGTTTAACCCCTGATTGAGCGGCTACATAACTGGAATCGGTCACCTGCAACTGGGATTCAAAGCCTACCAATCCTTTCAAAGTTGCTACTTTGCTACTATCCATTTGCTCCCTTGCTTCAAAAGAAAATCCCCAAGCTTTGATCAACGGAAAAAGAGTGGGCTCGAAATAACCTTTGCTTTGCCCATGGTACTTTTTACAGGAATCCAGCATGTCCCGAAATGTAAAAGAGGGATTTACCAGGATCCCATTCACATTAAAATCCGAAACCTCAGATTCCTGGATATAAGAGTTTGAGGCACCATTGATCAAAGCAAATACCGAATCAAACTTGGCTTGGTAATTTTGAGATGCATCGCCTACCTGAACCCGGTAATAAGTCCCAAAAATTTCACCCTCGTAATTATTAAAGGTAACTTCTGGTTTGGAGGCACAGGATGCAAGGGCTAAAAGTATAAGTAGAAGAAAAAAGCGATTGTAAAGCATAGGGATCTGGGTTTGAGACTTCAAAGTTAGCCTATCCGAACTAAATACGGCAAGGGAGGTGGAGTTGAATTTGCTTCTTTGTAAATTCCGGTCTAAGAAACCATAAGCCAGCTAAAACACAAGTTTTTGGATTCACCCACCAAACATTCCCCATGTTCAAATCCGTATTCTTTACCTTAATCTTTGGATTTTTTTCATTTTTGACCTTTGGTCAAGATACACTTCGCACCTTCCATGCTGAGGATACACTGAAGGTCAAAGAAGTAGTGCCCCTCATCAATGGCAAGGCAAGTGGGCCTGTAAAGCGCTATGATTTGGAAGGAAGGTTAGTAGTTATAGGCCACATCAAAAATAATCAACGCCATGGTATTTTTTATGATCTGAATCCAGAAACAGGTGATACACTACGGCAAGTTACCTTTCAAAACAATCAGCGCGAAGGGGAAGCCTTATCCTTCTACCCGGACGGAAGGCTTCGACAACGTTCTAATTTCGTAGCCAACCAACTGGAAGGGGAAGTACTTTCTTTTTTTGAAGATGGCACCTTATCCGAAAAGACCCCATTCAAAGCAAATAAACCTGAAGGGGTCTCCATTCGCTATTATCCAAACGGCTCCATCGAATCGAAAATCGGCTATTTAGCAGGCCAATTCCACGGCGTTCGCGAAGAATACAACGAATTGGGAACCATTCAATACCGAAGCAATTACGAGCGCGGGATACTCCATGGCAAAGAAGAAAGCTTTTATCAAGATGGAAACTTGCGCTCCCGACTTTTCTTTAACTATGGCAAGCTAGATGGGCCTTACTTACTCCAGCATCCCAATGGAAATCCTGAGCGGATAGGCACCTACAAAAAAGGAATTCCTGACGGAGAGCTACTCACCTATTATCCAGGAGGGGCCCTCAAACATAAAATCACCTTTTCCAAAGGAATTCCCACTAGCCCAAGTAGTAGCTACTACGAGTCAGGACGCCTTCAACAACAAGAATTTTATTCCAAAAAAGGAGAAAAAGTTAAGGAGGAAAACTACTATCCCTCGGGACAACTAGCCTCCAGCATCCCTTACCTCAATGGTGTAGAAGAAGGAAAAGCAATACTTTATTACGAAACAGGTAATGTATTAGAAATCAGAACATATAGTAAAGGTAGATTAAATGGTGATCGGGAATTCTTTGATACAAACGGCGTCCTAGAGCGAATAGAATCCTACGAACTTGGAAATAAAATCAATAAATAACGGACAAGTTCAACGCTACCCAAATCGATTTTTCTATTTTTGCCCAAACGAATTCTTCATGAGCAAAGCCATCAAAGAAACTCATTTTTCCTTTCCAGGACAGAAAGGTTTTTACAAGGGGAAAGTACGCGACGTATACATGTTCGACAAAGAGCTTGTGGTCGTAGCATCCGATCGCATTTCTGCCTTTGATGTAGTCCTTCCACGTGCCATTCCCTACAAGGGACAAGTACTGAATCAAATTGCAGCGAGCTTCTTGAAAGCCACTGCAGATCTGGTGCCTAATTGGGTGACAGCCACACCAGATCCAAGCGTGACCATAGGCAAGCGCTGTGAGCCTTTCAAAGTGGAAATGGTGATTCGTGGGTACTTAGCTGGACATGCCGCACGGGAGTATGCCCTAGGGAAGAGAACCATTTGTGGTGTATCCATGCCGGAGGGATTGAAGGAAAACGATGCATTCCCTACCCCAATCATCACCCCAACCACGAAAGCCTCCGAAGGACATGATGAGGATATTTCTAGAGAAGCCATTTTGGAGCAAGGGATCGTCTCCGAAGAGGATTACTTGGTTTTAGAAAAATACACGAGAATGTTATTCCAGCGCGGTCAAGAGATGGCCAAGGAAAAAGGGTTGATTCTCGTAGATACCAAGTATGAATTTGGCAAAGCAGATGGGGAAATTTACCTCATCGATGAAATCCACACCCCAGATTCTTCCCGCTACTTTTACGCAGGGGGCTACGAGGAAAACCAAAAGCAAGGATTACCGCAAAAGCAGTTGTCCAAAGAATTTGTCCGTCAATGGTTAATATCCAATGGTTTTCAAGGAAAAGAAGGACAAGAGGTACCAGAAATGAGTGATGAACTTGTAGAAAGCATTTCTGAACGCTACATTGAGCTGTATGAAAACATTACCGGTACGGCTTTTGTTCGTGCAGAAACGACCGACATTGCCACGCGAATTGAAAAAAGTATATTAGATTACCTAGCCAACTAAACTAAACCATGAAATATACCATCGACAAAAAAGAGCAGTATGTTGTCTTTTCACCATTAGAGGAAAAGATCGACTCCCTATTGGCCCCAAAACTAAAATCTGAACTCCTGAC
>JALRIY010000265.1 GCA_023255285.1 Algoriphagus sp. | reverse complement strand
AATCGTTCGAGAGCTTCGCAAACACACCCAATCCATCTTTCGGGTGGATGCCAATTGTGCATGGACCGTAGATCAAGCGATCTCCTATTCCGAAGAGTTGGCCCAACTTGGAGTAGAATTTATAGAACAGCCCTTAGAAAAAGATAATCTTGACGGAATGCGAGAAGTTTTTGCACATTCCAAACTCCCTGTAATCGCTGATGAAAGTTGCATCCACGAAAGTGATGTGGAAAAATGTCTAGGACGATTTCATGGCATCAACATCAAATTGGTGAAGGCGGGAGGCATTACCCCTGCACTGCGGATGATTGCTAAAGCAAAATCCTTGGGGCTGAAAACTATGGTCGGATGCATGACCGAATCCTCTGTAGGGATCACTGCAATAGCACACCTTGCTCCTCTTCTAGACTATGTAGATATGGATGGGGCCATGCTTTTGTCTACCGATCCTGCGCGAGGCGTGCAAATCTCTCCTACAGAAGTTCGCTTCCCTGAGGGACCTGGAATAGGTGCAGAATTGATTTCTTAGGCCTCGCCTACTATCAATTTGAATCCTTCCCCGTGCACCGTTATAATTTGCACTCGAGGATCATCTTTCAAAATTTTTCGGATTTTACTCAAATACACGTCCATGGAACGAGCATTGAAGTAACTATCATCACCCCAGATTTGCTTGAGCGCGTGGCTTCGGTTGACAAGCTTGTTAGTTTCGGAAGCAAGCAGTCGGATAAGCTCATTTTCCTTAGAAGTGAGCTTGTGCTTTCCTTCCGGCCCTTCGATGTATTGCTCGTCGTAATGAAGAACAAAGGCTCCAAAAACATACGTTTTTAATGGGCTTACGGCACCACCTTTTTGCGTTCGCTTAAGGACAGCGGATATCCGCAACAACAATTCCTCCATACTAAACGGCTTGGTTAAATAATCGTCCGCTCCTAATTTCAAACCATCGATAACATCCTCTTTTTGGTTTTTCGCGGTGAGAAATAGGATAGGCTGATCCTCCTGCACTTTTTTTATTTCCCTAGCCAAGGTGAATCCATCCTTTTTGGGCATCATAACATCAAGAAGACAGAGATCAAATTTGTCCTTCTTAAACTTCATCCACCCTTCTTCTCCATCCCTACAAAGGGTGGTTTCATAGCCTTTCATTTGCAAATATTCCTGCAGAATCTCCCCCAAGTTGGGATCATCCTCCACTACTAATAATTTGGCTTTGCTCATTGTTTTTTTGGTAAGTTAATCGTGAAGGTGCTCCCTTTATCTGGCTCAGATTGCACCTGTATGGTTCCCTTGTGGGCCTCAAGCATCGTTTTAACATAGGATAATCCCAATCCAAACCCTTTTACATCGTGGACATTTCCTGTGGGCACACGATAAAATTTATCAAAAATCTTTTTTACAGCCTCCCGATTCATGCCTACTCCTTCATCTTGAATGGTAATTTGTAACTGCGAACCTTGATCTGCTACTTCTACACGAATTTTAGGACTAGATGGCGAATACTTGTTGGCATTATCAAGCAGATTGGTAAATAAGTGTGTCAAATGAAACACATCTCCCTCCAGGTAAGGATCTTCTAAGCGATGATTCAATTCAATCGTTCCACCCCGATTCTCCACTTGAAGGGTAAATTGATCCACACAGGCTTGTAGCATTGCAGGTAGGTGAATCGACTCAATAGTTAACTTAAATTCTTTTTTGTCAAGTGCTGCCGCCTGCAACACCTTCTCTACTTGCCCTACCAAACGCTTATTTTCTTCTTTGATTATCCCCAAATATCGCGAGCGAAAAGAATCTTGGTTGCTCAACTCGGGATCCTGCAAGGCCTCCACGGCTAAACTTACCGTTGCCAATGGGGTTTTGAACTCATGCGTCATATTATTGATAAAATCATTTTTTATATCTGAGAGCGCTTTTTGTCTCAAAATGATTCGTATGGCATAATAGAAGCAAAAAATGATAACCATAATAAAGAGAATAGAGCTAGAAATTGGAAGCCAAACCTGTCGCAATACGTGACTACTTTTCTCAGGAAAATACACGTATAAAAAATTATCATTCCCCAAAATATCGTTGGGGAATAATTTGGCCTGAAGGCCATCTTGAAGTACTACTTGTGGGTCAAGTAAAGGCCCTATTCCAAAAAAATCCTTTTCGCCAGACTTAATTCCCAACTCAAAATCTTCTGTGATTCCTGTTTCCAAAAACTGTTTTTTCAACAAACTTCTTAAGGTTACCGTATCCAGACGGTCCAAAATCGCTTGTTGTCCCTCCCCTAATTCAGCCAATGCTTGGTTAATTAGATCAATCTTAATGTTGGTTTTTTTGATTTTATCCAAGGCATCTTCCGAAAGATTGACTTCGGTATCAAATTGAGGAACGATGCCAGTATACGAACGTGACTGCTCTCCTACAAACCGCTGCTTTTGATTTAAATATTCTAGTTGCCGTTCCTTTTCCTGAAGTAAGATTTGCATCTCATCCGGAGTAAACATGGTTGATGCCACTTCAGGAGTCATGTATGCAAAGAAATTTTCGAGTTCGGAAAAAAACGAAACATCCAAACCCCGAGACAATAACATTCTTCGAAAAGTAGCGCTTACTTGGGGAACAGGCGCAAGGACGAGTGTATCTGTAAGGGAAGGGCGTGTATATCTCCTGCTTGTTTTGATTTGTAAATCAATCGGATCAATTTTTTTAAAGATGATTTCTTTTAAAACTGAGTCCTTGATCAGCTTATTGAGCAGTACATCCGAGGTCTCCCCTTTTTCTAATTCGGAAACTGTTCCTGACAACGCCTGCAACACATTCTGGTCGAAACGCTCTTTATTGATACGAATAGCATTTCTAATCCAATAGTATTGAAAGCCCATCAAGCCAAAGCTCGCAAGGGACATCAGGACAATTATCAACGTAATGTTACTCTTGGACATGGAACAAAATTAAGCGGTTCGATTGGCAAGTGACTCCTATTAACATGTTTTAACGACTGTTTAAAAAAAGTTTCTTTCATAT
>JALRIY010000264.1 GCA_023255285.1 Algoriphagus sp. | reverse complement strand
CGATGTAGTGGACCTTTCCAGAGATAGGTGGAAGGAAGAAGCCAAAGGCTATGCCTACTTAATTTTGGAGGATCGCCTACTTTCTGAATGGGATACGGTGGGCTATGTCGTACGTGTAGCGGGCAGCCGACTAGATTCCAAGGCTATTCCTGACTTTATTCAGGCAAGTAGTGTAGTGGAGCGGGAGGAACTGCAAGAAGAGCATGGGAAAAGGTATTATTTCCTTCAAAAAAAATAATTCCATCCTCGCGTGTTTGGAAATTTAAACAGTGGAAGTAGCGAATAATTTTTTTTAACGCTGTATTTTGTTCTTATGTACACCCCGTCTCTTATTGTCTTTCTTCATTTATTGGTAGTGCTGCCCTGTTTTTTTCTTGGCACCTATTTAATCTTCGCTAAAAAAGGGAGCACATTTCATTTGCGTGCGGGTAAGGTGTACATGGCTTTGATGTTTTTTACAGGAGGGCTAACCTTGTTTATCCCAGCACAGATGGGCGCGCGGTTGCTAAATCACTTTGGGCTTCTTCACCTACTCAGTCTGCTGACTTTATGGGCGGTGCCACGGGCTTGGTTTGCCATTAAAAGAGGTAATGTGAAAACCCACAAGTGGGCGATGATTCAACTTTATGTCGGGGGCATACTCCTTGCCGGAGGATTTGCTATTTTGGCCAAAGGCCGGTATTTGAATTCGCTACTTTTCAACTGAGCGAGGAGTGTCGCCTTGCAAGAAATTAACTTTTAAATTAAGGCATGTAGGTAAAACAGCCGCCATCGTATAGAAGGCAGCTGTATTTTTAAAGGGGAGTATTAGTGGTTGGAGAGCACGATTTTCTCCTTGAACTTTTTGAGCTGTCTCCGTAGCCCTTCTACGGCTTCGTCTGTTGCTGCTTCGAAGGAATCGTCTTGGTGCTTGGCAAAAAATTGTTTCCCAGGCACATTCAATTTGATTTCCACCAGTTTATTTTGATTTTTTTCATTTTTATCTAGCCTCAAAAACACCTCTCCATCCAAAATACTGTCGAAAAAGGTGTCCAATTTTTCGGTCTTCTTCTGAATAAAATTGATCAATTTTTGATCGGCATCGAAGTGAATGGAATGCATCTGTAATTTCATCGCATTAGGGGTTAAAGGTTAAACATGGGATTACTTATGCTTTCGGATGTGCTTGTTCAAACACAGCCTTGAGTTTTTCCATAGAGTTGTGGGTATAAACTTGCGTAGCAGCGAGGTTGGCGTGGCCGAGTAAATCCTTGACTGCATTCAAGTCCGCCCCTTTGTTTAATAGGTGTGTGGCAAAGGTATGACGTAACAAATGAGGGCTACGTTTCGAATTTTGAGCAAAAAGATCGAGATACTGTTTTACGATGCGGTAAATCAGCATGGGATAAGCCTTTTCTCCTTTATTACTTCGGATAAAGTAATCTTCACCGTCAAGAGTAATAAAATGTGCCTCTACAATATTTTTGTAGTCTGCAATGTGGCTAATCAAAGACTTGGTGAGTGGGATAATTCGTTCCTTTTGTCTTTTTCCGAGTACTTTGACCTGTTCGTCAAAGAGCTGAATGTCTTTCCATTTCAAAGCGGTGAGTTCGGAGAGACGTACTCCGGTGAGGTAGAGAAACTCCAGCACCATCCGGTTCCGTTGCCCTTCAAAGGTGGGCGCATAGACCTCTTCTTCCAGCACGGATTCAATGGTGGTTTCCTGCAAAAATTCAGGAAGCTTTTTTGGGGTTTTCAGCGACTTCAATTTGTATGTAGGATCCTTGAGAATGATTTTGGAGCGCATCAAAAACTTGTAGTAGGAGCGCAGGGTTGCCAACTTGCGGTTGACGGTGGTCTGGCTCATGCCTTGCTCCACGAGGTCGATGATCCAAGCTCGTAGGTCTGGATGTGTACAATGGGAGAGGTCCTCGATGGAAAAGGAAAGCTGGACAAACTCCTGCGCTTGTTCCAAATCCTTGCGGTAGGCGAGTACCGTATGCCCACTGCTCCTTCTTTCGTATTCGAGGTAGTTGATAAATGAATCAATCATGGAACCAATTTGTTACATAATATAAGAAATCCTTTGGAATTACAAGGTGATAAAAGTCTTTTCTGCCACTTAAACTTTCTTGATCCGAATTGATAGCAAAAAAAAACACCAACTGAAAGTTGGTGTTTTATTACTATAGGCGGGATTCGCTTACTTCATGAATTCATTCTGAAGCTTCTGCTTATACGCAGCCTTGATTACTTGATCTCTTCTCTTCACAGAAGGTTTAGTAAATGCCTGACGGGCTCTCAATTCACGAACCGCACCGGTTTTGTCAAACTTCTTCTTAAAACGCTTAAGCGCCTTATCGATGGATTCGTTTTCTTTAATATTGATTATGATCATAGCTGTACACCTCCTTTCGGATTGCAAATGTACAGGTTATCTTTTTAATTCCAAAGCAAAATCAAAAAAGAGACGAAATGACAACGGTCCACTGTCTCCAGCTCATGAAATTGGACTCCAACTCCTGTTTTCTCTGATATGAAAAAAAAAGAGCTGTCTCTTTTCGGGACAGCCTCTTTCATTTACTTGTATTTCCTTAAATTATTTTGCGTGTATAAAACAAGTCTTGAAGTTCAAACAGTTTGTTGTTGATGAACGACTGTGCACCTTTGACCGAAATTAATCAACAACTTTTTCAGCCAAGACCACGATGGTATTTTGCTTCACTTCCACCACGCCTCCTTCTACCTGGAAAGACTGTTTGCCTTCAGTAGTGGTGAAGGAAACAGGGCCTTTGGCCAAGGCAGAGACAATCGGTGCGTGATTGGTCAAGACTTGAAATGCGCCCAAAGCTCCAGGAAAGGTAGCTTCACTCACTTCTCCCTGAAAAACTTTTTTGTCTGGCGTAACGATCTCTAAGTGCATGGTGTATTCGGTCTTCTGTAAATGGTATTCTCATCTTCCAAGACTCGCATGTAGCTCATCTAGGGCTTAAGTAGAGTAAATTTAGCTTACTTCTACAAGCAACTTCTCTCCTTTAGCAATAGCAT
>JALRIY010000263.1 GCA_023255285.1 Algoriphagus sp. | reverse complement strand
ACCGGATTTGGTTCCTGGTGATTATGTACTACAAGCCTATACGCATTGGAACCAGAATTTTGGTGAACTCGATCAATTTGTGGCTCCATTTTTAGTGATGGAACCTGGATTTAAGCCCAAGGCGGAGCAAGTTGTGGCAGAATCTTTTCAAGGGGAAATTGCAGTGAGGCCCGAGACTTCGGTTGCAGACTCGCTGAATTACCGGGTGATGAATTTGAAACTGGAATTGTTGGATGAGTTTCAAAACCCCATCGATGGGGAATTTATCCTTTCGCTCACAGATTCGGACGCGGTACCCCTGATTCAGGGAAGTAGTTCCCTAGAGGAGGAGATGAACTGGTTGGACAAGAAGCTTCCTGAGGATTTCAAGTCCACACTTGCTTTTCCGATTGAGTACGGTATTTCGGTGCAAGGCAAATTTACGGCGGACAACAAGCGTCGCCCAGCAATCAATCCGATCACGGTGGTGCGAGGAGATTTGGAGGATTTTGGTCAAGTGATGACGGATTCTTTGGGTAATTTTTGGGCTACTGGCTTAATTTTTACGGATACTGCCCAGATTGCTATTGCGGCGATAGATGAGAAAAGAAGACCCTACGGTTCGGTAGCGCTTTTGCAGCTGAATCGTCCAAAAATACCCCTCAATCATCCGAGGTTTTCTTACACCAAAGAACCCATTCTCAATGAAAATAGGGTGTTGGATGTTTCCGGAGATTATGTTTTGCTGGAGGAGTTTGTGAAAGAAGAAGTCAAGGAGCGGGAAACTATGGCTGAAGGGAATTATGGATATGGAATACCTACTCGAGAGATGAATGAGAAGGAATTGGAAAAAATGTCCACTTGGGAGCAAGTCTTTCTAAAATTAGCTTCTTTTAGCAACTATAACTATGGGGAGAAAACAGGTCCTCCAATGGTCATCTTGAACGGACAAAAGTTGCCATTTACAGACCCATCTGAAATTTTTATCATTTTGGCACCTGCTGAGGTGGAGTCGATAAAATTGTACACAGACAATCTCAGTAAATCTATTTTTGGAATGGCCGGCTATGCGGGTGTGATCATGATTGAAACTAAGAAAGGATTTAAAACAGGACCTGATAGCGAAAAGAAGTTCAATTCCGAGGGATTTCAGATTTTCCCTACTCCGGGATTTACTGAGTTTCCAGAATTCATTAAAAATCCTCCTTCAGATCAATTTTTAAAGAAAAAGCCTACGATCTACTGGGAACCTCAGGGAGTTACCACCTCAGGTGCATTCCAAACTAAAGTTAAGGTTCCTTATGGAGTTAAGGCCATCCAGGTTTGGGTGGAGGGCATGACCTTGGATGGGCAAGCTTTTTCAAAAATGATTAGGTTGGAGTTATAATACTCACGGGTCTCACCTGTGGTTATTCATGGTTTGACCCTTAGCGGGTCTTTCCCATTCTTCAAATAAGCACAAAAAAAACCGCGAAAAATGCTCTCCGCGGTTTTTTCATTCCTTGTTACTTAAGTTGACTACTTAGCTTGTCTACCTTTTTACTAAGGTCGAGAATGGCTTTTGCGTAGCGTGTATCCCACTCTTCTAAGCGACTGGTATTTTGGATTGCTACCTCGTATTGAATACCCGGTAGAATCCAGGAGGCATAACCTGAGAAAGGATCGTTGCACACATACAATGATTTGTACCATTCCCCGTAATACATGCCTTTTGGGTCGATCCAGCTTTTTTCCAAACCAATCAACCCGGTGTTGATTTTTTTCAGTTGCGTTGCTGTTAGCTTTTCAGATGCCATAGCATTCTGAAGCGCATTTTGGTAGCCTTCTGAACTTTCTTCAAGTGCCTTTAATGCAGTTTGTACCTGATCAAACCCAGCAAAATTTGGGTCCATGGCCTTCACATTTTTAACCGCCTGCTCAAAGTGCCCTTTCAAATCTTGGGCATAGCGAGGCACATCGTAGGGAATAATTGCTGCATTGGCTTGACGAATGGCTACCAAGCCAAATACCTGCGCTACAGCACCACCCATCTTAAAGCTTGGATCAGAAAACTTGCTGTAATAATGAATATTGTCGTAGTTGGAGTGGTAGGCAGTGGTGCCTCCAGAGCCACCGCTCAAAGATGGAATACCTACGTGCATGTAGAAAGCAATGTGGTCAGAGCCTCCACCCAAATTACCGATTCTTGGCTCTGAATTTTTCCCTGCCCATATCTCAAAAACTGTTTTTGCTGAATCTGGATAGTTTACTTCTTTGGACGCATCGATGATTAACTTCTTCAATGTAGGTGCGGCTGAAGCGCCAAAATTTCTACCTGAGGCACCTCCGTCAAAATTCATGTAAGAAATTGCTTTGGCACCTAATTCTTCACGCAAATGCTCAACCCATTCGGTAGACCCAATCACGCCCTGCTCTTCAGCATCCCAATGTCCAATCAAAATAGAGCGGGAAGGCTTTTGGCCATTTTTGTACAACTCACCCAAGGCTTCCGCAAAAGTCAGCAACATGGCTGTGCCGGAATTGGGATCAGTAGCACCGAAGGACCAGGCATCGTAATGACTTCCCAAGATGATCCACTCGTCAGGATGATCTTTTCCAATAAAGGTGCCTACGACGTTATTTGCTCGGATAAATTCTGGCTTCTGATCCACCATTACGCGAACCTTCAAGTCATCGCCGCCAGTCAGCTTGTAAGGGAAAGGCAGGCCTCCTTGCCAGCTTGCAGGCACATCTGCCCCCTTCATTCTACTCAAGATCTCTTTGGCTGCCCCATAACCAATCGGGGTTACCGGGATGGTATGAAAGTCTACGGTGGCCGGGTCGTCTCGCTTGATTTTTTTTGGACCATCTAAAGGAAGGGCAGGGCGATTGGGAGTCAAGGGGTCACCTGTAAAATCTAGAGTCAGCATGGAACCACGTTGGATGGTGGTTTCGTTGTAATAAGGGCCCTTGGGATAAACCTCCCCTCTGGTAAATCCAGAATCCTTTGGATCGGTATACACCACCAAGCCTACCATGCCTTGCTGCTCAGCAAATTTGGCCTTGTAGC
>JALRIY010000262.1 GCA_023255285.1 Algoriphagus sp. | reverse complement strand
AGGCTTCCTTGGAGGCCGCACAGCTCGGTATTGATCGCTTAGAGCTATGTGCTAACTTTCCAGAAGGGGGAGAAACTCCAAGTGCGGGTATGCTCCGTTTTTTGAAGCGGGAAATTGATATTCCGATTTTTGTAATGATTCGTCCTCGTGGTGGAAATTTTGTTTACTCGCCCAAGGAGTTGCTAGTTATGAAGCAGGATATCCAACTTTTAGGAGATTTGGGGGCAGATGGCTTTGTTTTTGGTGCTTTGGATGCGCAAGGATCAGTTAACGAGTCTGTCTGTGAGTCCTTGTTGCGAGCCGCCGAATCCAAACCTTGTACCTTTCATCGGGCATTTGATGCTTCAGCAGATCTTTCAGTTTCCTTGGAAAAAATCATCCAACTTGGTTTTCACCGGGTACTTACCTCTGGAGGTGAAAATTCCATAGAGGAAGGATTGCCACAGGTAATGGCACTTTTGGAGCAAGCCAAAGAGCGAATTATTATCCTTCCTGGTGGAGGACTCAAAGTAACTCATGTTTCAAGATTG
Source organism: Algoriphagus sp. (assembly GCA_023255285.1). Lineage (GTDB taxonomy): Bacteria > Bacteroidota > Bacteroidia > Cytophagales > Cyclobacteriaceae > Algoriphagus. The sequence goes on along the minus strand of JALRIY010000262.1, from coordinate 2,536 downwards.
AAGGAATCAGGCTATCTCAAAGAGGTACATGCTTCCTGTAAGTTGGCTAAACCGGCTGACAATCAATTTATTAAATCAGGCCTCTATTTTTCAGGTACACCCTTGGATTTTAGCATGAATTTTGGGATAGACCCTCAACTGGTGAATGAATTTAAAGCTATTTTTTAAGTTGATGATGCGTCTAGCTTGTGGTTTCGTGTGGGTGCTGGTATTGTTTTGGGGATGTGATCCTATTTCAGAGCGAAAGCAGCCTCCGCCAAGCCTTTACCAACTTTCACAGTCGGACTTAAATCTATCTGGGGAGCAATTGGCTAAAGGGTATTGTGCCGCTTGCCACTTGATGCCTGATCCGACTATCTTAAATAAAATGACCTGGTCGACCTTGCTTCCCGATATGCGGAAGCGCATGGGTTTGTACTTGGAAGAGGATTTTGGTACGGCTATGCCAGAAGATGAAGGAGTCCCAGAGGGTATTTATTCTAAAACTCCCTATATCACCCGTGAAAACTGGGAAAAACTGGAAGCTTATTATTTGGCTAATGCTCCAGATACCCTACTAATTCAGGCTATCAAAGAGGTTCCCAAACTTGGGATCCCTGGGTTTAATCTTGAAGTTCCTGACTTTAAAGATACCCGCTCCAGTTTGACTACCTTACTTCGGATTCATCCTCAAACAGGGGATTTATGGGTAGGTCATCGGTTTCGTGCGTTGTATCGTTTAGATTCAAAAAATAATTTTTTTCAACTCGATTCCCTACCTACTCGTGTTGCTCCGGTAGACTTGATTTGGAATTCACCAAGCTCCTTTGATTTGTTGTCTATGGGCAAGATGGATCCTTCTAACGATTCCATAGGGCTTTTATCCAACTTTTCAATTGCTGCTAAAAGCTGGAAAGAGGTTCCGCTTATTGATCAATTGATGCGACCTATGGACATGGAGGTGGCGGATTGGAATGGGGACGGTAAGAAGGATTACGTGCTATGCCAATTTGGGAATCATGTAGGCAAACTGAGTCTATTTTTAAGTAAGGAGGAAGGATTTACGGAAGTTATTTTAAAGTCAGACCCAGGGGCAAGAAGAACGATTGCAGTCGATTATGAGGGAGATGGGGACCTTGACCTAATGGTTTTATTTTCTCAAGCCAAAGAAGGGATTTCCCTATTTGAAAATGTGGGACAAGGAAAATTTAAAGAAAAGCAGCTATTGGCATTTCATCCCGCCTTTGGATCAAGTGATTTTCGATTTGAAGACTTAAACGGTGACGATGTTCCAGAGATTGTGTTGGTAAATGGGGATAATGCAGACCAAAGTCAAATTTTTAAACCGTACCATGGACTTCGAATTTTTGAGCGGGATGTAAAAGGAAATTATCTAGAGCGTTGGTTTTATCCGTTGTATGGAGCAAGTGGATTGGAATTAGGGGACTTTGATCAGGATGGGATGATGGATGTGGTGGCTATTTCTTTTTTTCCGGACCGAAAGCAAACCTCCTTTCAAAATCTAATTTACTTCAAGCAATCTCCTACAGGAGCATTTCATCCGTACATTTTGAAGGAGCAGCTCGCAGACCATTGGCTTACATTAACAAAGGGGGATTTGGATTTGGATGGAGATGAAGATCTGGTTATAGGAACTTTTGCCTTTAATCAGTTATACCAAGTTCCAAATAGCCCTTGGAGGCCTTTTGTAGTCCTGCGAAATACGCTACGCTAAGTATGTTACTTGGATTGCTCCAGGGCTCTTTCAACATCCTTTACAATATCTTCCCAATGTTCCAAGCCTACAGAAAGTCGGATAAGTCCATCGCTAATCCCTACTTTTTGCCGCTCTTCTGGGCTTAATTTGCTGTGGGTGGTAGAGGATGGATGGGTAACGATGCTGCGACTATCTCCCAGGTTTGGAGTAATGGAAATCATTTGTAACTGGTCGATAAATCTATGTGCTCTTGGGAGACCTCCCTTCAGGGCTAGGGTAATAATTCCTCCACCGGCTTTCATTTGTTTTAATGCCAAGGCATGTTGAGCATGTGAAGGTAGGAAGGGGTAGTTGACTGCGTCAATGTGCGTATTTCCTTCGAAGTAGCGTGCTACTTTTTCTGCATTTTCGCAGTGTCGATCCATGCGAAGGGCTAAGGTTTCCATACTTTTAGATAGGATCCAAGCGTTGAAGGGGGATAGAGAAGGTCCTGTATGTCGGGTAAAAAATCGAACTTCATCAATGAATTCTTTTTTTCCTAGGATCAAACCGCCAAGTACCCTGCCCTGGCCATCGATGTATTTGGTAGCACTATGGGTCACGATATGTGCTCCCCATTTCGCCGGTTGTTGTAAATAGGGGGTAGCAAAACAATTGTCCACTACTAAAATTAGTCCATGAGCAGCTGCAAATTTACCTGCCCATTCCAGATCAATAATTTCCAGACCTGGGTTGGAAGGGGTTTCTAGAAAAAGCATTCTGGTGTTGGGTTGCAGTAATTTATCCCAATTTTGATAGTTGGAAATATCCCCGTAGGTGGAGGTAATGCCCCATTTTGGA
>JALRIY010000261.1 GCA_023255285.1 Algoriphagus sp. | reverse complement strand
GTCATTGTATTTGTAACGGACTTGTACGAAACAGACGAGGAAATCGAAGAGGTCATCACCAAAATGAATACCTCAGGAGTACCAATCTTATTGGTTATCAATAAAATAGATTTAGCAAAAGAAGGGCAGCTGGAGGAAGTGACCGAGTACTGGACTTCTCGAATTCAAGCAGCTACCGTCATTCCTATCGCAGCACTCGAGCGCTTCAATACCGAACGAATCCTACAAGAAATTGTAGAACGCCTGCCTGTACATCCTCCTTTTTATGACAAAGAGGAACTAACAGACCGTCCAGAACGTTTCTTCGCTTCGGAGATCATTCGCGAGAAAATTTTTACCAACTACAAAAAAGAAATCCCCTACAGCACGGAAGTAGGCATTGAGGATTTTCATGAGGAAGAGCAGCTCATCCGAATCCGAGCCACCATCTTTGTAGAACGAGATAGCCAAAAAGGTATCGTCATCGGCGACAAAGGAAAAATGCTCAAAAAAGTAGGCACAGAAGCTCGAGCAGACCTAGAAAAGTTTTTTGGAAAAAAAGTATTCTTAGAAACCTTCGTCAAGGTGGAACAAGATTGGCGGAAAAATAAATTAGTATTAAAAAAATTCGGGTACGACCCCTCTTAATCATGGCAAACATAGTAGCAATTGTAGGCAGACCCAATGTGGGCAAATCCACCCTTTTCAATCGCCTGGTGGAAGAGCGAAAAGCCATCGAAGACAACATGAGTGGCGTCACGAGAGACCGACACTATGGTCACGCCCAATGGTGTGGCAAATTCTTTTCGGTTATCGATACAGGTGGCTACGTCACCGGGTCGGAAGACTTGTACGAAGCAGAAATTCGTAAACAAGTAAAATTAGCCATTGAAGAAGCCGATGTGGTTCTTTTTGTGGTGGATTGCCATGACGGCATGACGGACTTAGATGAGGAATTTGCAAATGAACTTAGAAGTAACAAAAAACCCCTCTATGTAGTCGCAAATAAGGCCGACAACCAAGAAAAGGCATTTATGGCCCATGAATTTTATTCCCTAGGCTTGACCGATTTAGAGATTTTTCCAATTGCAGCAGCGAGCGGTAGTGGCACAGGAGAATTATTGGACGCCATCATCACCCATTTTGAAGAGGATGGCATAGAAGATCCAGATGCAGATATCCCCAAAATCTCCATTTTGGGTAGACCCAATGCCGGCAAGTCCTCCTTCCTCAATGCCCTCCTTGGTCAAGAACGTTCTATCGTAACCAACGAAGCAGGCACTACACGTGATGCGATCCATACGCGTTATAAGTTTTTTGGAAAAGACTTTATTATCACGGATACTGCCGGAATACGAAAGAAAGCCAAAGTAAAAGAGGATGTCGAATTTTATTCCGTCATGCGTTCTCTCAGAACCCTAGAGGAGTCTGACGTCGTGATCGTGATGATAGATGCTACACGAGGACTAGAGGCTCAAGATGTCAATCTGATCTCCTTGGCCATTAAAAATAACAAGGGAGTACTCATTATGGTCAATAAGTGGGACTTGATCGAAAAAGACCACAAGACCATGAATAAAATCAAGGATGACATGCTCGATCGTCTGGGTGAGCACAAATGGATCCCCATTATTTTTACCTCTGTTACGGAAAAACAACGGATCTTTCAGGCCATCGAACTGGCCGTTAAAGTCTATGAAAATAAAACTAGACGAGTAACTACCTCCAAACTGAACGACATTCTTCTCCAAGAAATTGAAAAATATCCTCCCCCTTCTTGGAAAGGCAAATACATCAAAATTAAATACGTTACCCAATTGCCGACCAAAAACCCAGTGTTTGCATTTTTCTGCAACCTACCTCAGTACATAAAGGAACCTTACACCCGTTTTCTAGAAAATCGCCTTCGAGAAAACTTTGATTTCGAAGGAGTTCCAGTAAAAATTGTTTATAAAAACAAATAAAAAATTTCAATCATCCCTTGCGCAATTAAAATTAATACTAGTACATTTGTGCTGTAATTAAGAAAACCATAACAAATGAAAAAGGTATTTGCAATTTTCGCAATCGCTGGTTTGATCGCTACTGCTTCTTGCGGTGGTAAGACAACCGAAGAAGGAACAGCTACTGACTCTACTGTAGTTGAAGAAATTGTTGTTGAAGAAGCTCCTGCTGTTGACACAGCTGCTGCTGCTGTTGACACTACTGCTGTTGAAGCTCCTGCTGCTCAGTAATTCACTTCTAGCGAGAAAAAATTAAGAGTTCCGAATATTCGGAACTCTTTTTTTTTGAATTTATGCCTTCCATGCGCCCGCCTGCTGAACTCCTTCACCTTTTTCAAGTTCACCTCCCCTCTCAGGCAATTTCATACTGTGTCCAACTTTGGGAAGAAACTCCATTTATTTTTTTAGTGAAAAAACCTAGGAACACTAAACTTGGGGACTTTCGCTACCGAAAAGATCGCACAATCCAAACGATTACGCTCAATACTGACCTAAATCAGTATCAATTTCTTCTCACACTAATTCATGAAATTGCCCACCTCAGAGCCTTTACTCGATTTGGAACAGCACACGCTCCCCATGGGCAAGAATGGAAAGTGGAATTTAAAAAATTAGTAGCCCCACTCCTTACTGAAGCTACCTTTCCCCGAGATTTACTCGTTCCTTTAAAGTTACACATGCGCAATCCAGCTGCTAGTTCGGCTAGAGACCTCTTTTTAATGAAGGAGATGAGCAAATACGATGCAGTGCAAGAAGAAAATCTACTCCACTTTCTTTCAGACCTAGGTTCTGGAACTACCTTTCAACTGGCTGGCAGGAAATTTAAAAAAGTAGAAACACGAAGAACAAGAGCCCTCTGTGAGGAAATAAGTACTGGGAAAAAATTTTTAATCTCCCTGCTCGCTAAAGTAAAAAAGCTTAATTAATCTTTACGATCCTGCTTTTTCACCAAGAACCAACGAAAAAAAGATTTGAGGTTAATCTAATTATCCCCTTTATCACCAGTAACCAATGAAAAATAAGGTTTGAAGCTCATTTTAATGAGCTGTGGTCTGTAGACTGTCCTCGGTCGACGATTATCCGCAGTAATTCAATCAATTTATTAGCTGCTGGAAG
>JALRIY010000260.1 GCA_023255285.1 Algoriphagus sp. | reverse complement strand
CTACTTCAGTAGGCAATACATCTCCCCCTCCATCATCAACGATGCATTTACACATTGCGCAAGTTCCACCTCCACCGCAGGCAGATGGGAGAAATATTTTTTGATTACCAAGAGTAGATAGCAAACTTGAGCCCGCTGAAGCGACAATAGGGTTGCTTTCATCCCCGTTGATGATGATCTTAACGTCTCCCGAATTGACCAATTTGGACTGGGCAAATAGAAGAATAAATACCAGCAACAAAATAATTGCGGTGAATGCTACAATGGAAGTAATAATTACAGAACCCATGAACTCTTATTTTTTCTTTTTTGAAGGAAAACCCCGTTTTTGGGAGCACAAATATATTTATTAATCAGGAATGCACGCCATAAATAATGGCAAATTTGGAAGAGATTTCTGACTTCTTTCGAGTAGTTTAACTGATTAATTCTTCAATAGGTTTAGTAAAGTACTCAACTTTACTTTCAACTGTCTTCTATCGACAATGAAATCCAAAAATCCATGTTCCAACACAAATTCTGAGCTTTGAAAACCCTTCGGTAAATCCTTGCCGATGGTTTCACGAATGACTCGAGGACCAGCAAATCCAATCAATGCTCCAGGTTCGGCGATGTTGAAATCCCCCAACATCGCAAAAGATGCCGTGACACCACCTGTAGTGGGATCAGTAAGTAAGGAAATATAGGGAATACCTGCTTTTTCCAATAAAGCTAATTTGGCCGAAGTCTTAGCCATTTGCATCAAAGAAAACCCTGCTTCCATCATCCGAGCACCCCCAGATTTGGAAATCATCAAAAATGGAATTTTGTGTTTCAAGGAATGATCTACTGCTCTCGCAATTTTTTCACCTACCACAGATCCCATTGATCCCCCAATAAAATTAAAGTCCATGCAGGCAATGACTAACTCCTGCCCATTCAATTTGCCATAGGCTGTCCTTACCGCATCGTTCAATTCGGATTTGGTAATAGTCGCCTCAATTCGAGAGGAATACGATTTGGTATCAACAAATTTTAAAGGATCCCCAGATTTCATCCCTTCGTCTAACTCTTTAAAAACATTGTTGTCAAAAAGAATTTCAAAATATTCTTTAGAACCAATTTTTACATGAAAATCATCGTTAGGGCAGACATAGGCATTACTTTTCAATTCTCGGGTGTGGACAATCGTTCCATTAGGAGTCTTAAACCACAACCCATCAGGCGCATCTTTTTTCTCCGCAGTGGAAGTCTTGATGCCCTTGTCAGTTCTCTTAAACCAAGCCATACATATTTTGATTGTTCTAACACCTCAAAGGTGACAAATTTAGTTTGAAACTCTCGTAATTAAAATTTTCTTCTCCATCTCTACAGCAAACCATGGCATGCACCCTGAAAATCCTTTTTTCTAGGGTATAATTTTTAGTACTTTCAATGCAATTTAAACCCAACAAATTAACCTAAAAAGTATCTTTTCCATGTCTCTTTCCCTACTCTTGCTCATCTCAGCGGTAATTCTTTTTCTGGCTTACCGAATCTATGGCAACTTTGTCTACAAAAAATTTGGGTTAAGTGACTCCCGCAAGGCCCCTTCCCATACCCATCGAGATGGGATTGATTACGAGCCCAGTAAACCAATTGTAGTGTTAGGGCATCATTTTGCTTCAATTGCTGGAGCCGGACCCATAGTAGGCCCAATTATAGCCGTCACTTTTGGTTGGATTCCAGCGGTAATCTGGATTTTGGTAGGGGGAATTTTCTTTGGCGCGGTCCACGATTTAGGAAGTATGGCTGCTTCTCTTCGTACAGAAGGCAAATCAATTGGAGTAATTATTCGAAACCAAATTGGAGCCAAGGGGAAGCAATTATTTGTGATTTTCAGCTTCTCAACCCTGATCCTTGTGATCGGCGTCTTCGCAGACATCATCGCAAAAACATTCGTTTCTAATCCAGGAGTAGCATCTGCATCACTATTATTTATCTTTTTGGCAGTGGCTTTTGGCTTCGTTAATCGTTGGGTAGGTAACAAAACCATCTCCTTCATCGCAATTACGGTGGTGGGCGTAGTTTTAATGTATTGTTTCGTGTATTTAGGAACACAAATACCCTTGATTCTCGATTACAAAATCTGGGTAGGGGTACTTTTAATTTATGCTTTCATTGCCTCAGTCACCCCTGTTGCCTTATTACTGCAGCCTAGAGACTATTTAAATAGTTACCTACTCTACGGCATGATGATCGCTGCGGTAGCCGGAGTTATCGTTGCCGATCCACAAATCCAAATGAGTACCGAAGTCATGCCTTCCTCGGAAAGCCTAGGGTATGTCTTCCCAGTTTTGTTTGTAACCATCGCTTGCGGGGCAATCTCAGGGTTTCATTCCTTGGTTGCCTCAGGTACTACTTCCAAACAATTGGACAAGGAAAGCGATGCCAAAATTGTGGGATTTGGAGGAATGCTTATTGAGTCTTTCCTCGCCATTATCGCCGTTGGAGCAGTAGTGATCCTTTCGCGTCAAGAGTATACAGATCGGTTGACCATTGAAGGCCCTGTTGCCTTATTTTCTACTGGCTTAGGAGGGATGATTGCAAGTCTAGGACTTTCGGAAACCTTTGCAATTGGGTTTGTCGCCTTGACCGTCTCAGCTTTTGCACTAACTACCCTAGACACATGTACTCGTCTCGCACGATTTACCCTTCAAGAATATTTCGAGGATATGCCACAACCTGCCGCTCAGGCCTTGGCTAAAAACCGATACCTGTCAACTTTAATTGTGGTCATTCTTTCCATACTTCTACTTGCTTCTGGGGAATTTTCAAAGCTATGGCCCATCTTTGGGTCTGCCAACCAGCTGTTAGCTGCTCTTGCCTTGCTCACTATTGGTGTATGGTTGATCAAAAAGAACATCTCTGCGACCTTTGTGACCATCCCGATGTTCTTCATGTTTACAGTTACGCTTGCATCTTTGGGTCTATTTGCCTGGAAAAACTACCAGGAAGCTGGCTATGTGCTGGCGGGAATCGCTTCCCTGCTGTTTGTATTGGCTATTGCATTGATTGTATTAGCTGTTCAAAGTTTGAAAAAAGAGGTCAAAGCATTTGAACAAACGCTTTGACCTCTTTTTCCTCTTTACTCT
>JALRIY010000025.1 GCA_023255285.1 Algoriphagus sp. | reverse complement strand
TGTTTATTGTAGCTCAACTTTTAGGTAATACTTTCGTATGTTGGAGTAGTAAACTTTAAATTCTTAAACCATGATTCTTTCCACTACTTCCACCTTAGAAGGCTATCAAATTGAAAATTATCTAGGTATAGTTTCAGGCGAAACTATTATTGGGGCCAATATATTCAAAGATTTTTTTGCCAGCATTACCGATATTGTAGGAGGAAGATCTTCTGCTTACGAACAAGTTTTGCGTGAGGCAAAGACCACTGCCATGGCAGAAATGGAAATGCAAGCAAGGCAACTGGGAGCAAATGCCGTACTAGGGATAGACTTGGATTACGAAACCATCCGGGAAGGAATGTTAATGGTTACGGTCAGTGGAACAGCTGTAAAAGCACAAAAGCTGTAAGGAAAAACCTGTTTTAATTCAAGGCAGCTAATTAAATAAAGCTAGGTAGACATCCATTGCATCAGCAAACCACTGAGGTAAGCGCCATAGGTTCCCAAGGCATAACCTAATACTGCCAAAAGCACCCCTACGGAGGCTAAGGATGCATCAAATGCAGTAGCAATTATGGGAGCTGAGGCAGCTCCACCTACATTCGCTTGAGAACCTACCGCGACATAAAAGAAAGGTGCTTTGATCAACCAAGCAACAAGTAGCATGACAGAAATGTGAAACGTCATCCATACCAATCCAACCAAAAATAAAATGGGGCTATCCAAAACAGCTCCTAAATCCATTTGCATCCCAATGGTAGCCACCAAGACGTAGAGAAGAACAGACCCCAAACGGGATGCCCCCACTCCTTCTAAATTTCTAGCCTTGGTGAAAGACAAAGTCAAACCCAGTGTCGTGGCGATAACTACAATCCAGAAGAAAGCTGAATTCAAAGAATACTGATTCCATTCAGGCCGGTTGGTTTCAAACCAAGGAGCTAAGAAATCAGCACCTAAATGTGCAATCCCCGTGATGCCAAATCCAATCCCTAAGATTACCATTGTATCTTTACCCGTTGGAATAGCAGTATTTGCTTCTCTGATCTTCGCAATTCGATCCCGGAGGGCATAAATAGCGGAAGAATCGGCCTTTAGAAAATTATCTATTTTTCCAGGCTTAGCGGCCCAATACAGCAAAAAAGCCATCCACAAATTCGCAACTAGCACATCTACAGCAATCATCTGTCCAAACAATACTGGACTAGCGCCAAATACTTCAAGCATGGCTGTTTGGTTTGCTCCTCCCCCAATCCAACTTCCTGCAACGGTAGACAAGCCTCTCCAAACCTCGTCTGGACCCGTACCGGCATACAAATCTGGATAAAATGAGCCTACTAAAAATAAGGCGAAAGGTCCGCCTAAAGCGATTCCCATCGTACCTGTCAAGAACATGGTCAAGGCCTTAGGACCCAATCGAAGGATCCCCTTTAAATCCACACTGATCGTAAACAACACCAAGGAAGCAGGTAAAAGATATCGGGAAGCTACTTTATATAAATTAGAGGATTCTCCGGATATCCATCCCAAGGAATTAAAAACTGCCGGAATAAAGTAGCAAAGCAATACGGAAGGAATATAGGTGTAAAACTTCACCCAAAAAGGATGTTTGCTGGAAGATGTAGCAAATACAACTGCCAATGTGGTCATAAGCAACCCAAAAACTACTGCATCATTGGTCAATAAAGGGGCTGAACTATCTTCCATAAACTACTTTTTCGTAGGTACAACAATACCTACAATTGTCAAAATGACCAAGAATCACTCTTTTTTTTGAATTAAGACTTGAATAAGTTCACTCAATATCATGGCTGTCGCACCCCAAACCTGCTCCCCTTCAATGTCAAAATAGGGCGTTTCGATGTAATTACCTCCTCCTAGTGAAATAGGTGTTTGTTTGACAATTTCTGGTTGCACCAAATGAACCACGGTAGTGGAAATGATCTTGGCCACCTCTCGCTGCTCAGGCACAAAAGTGGGTTTGAAATCCAAAAAACCGACAACAGGAGAAACAAGGAAATTACTTATTGGAATGTAAACATCTGTCAACCTACCCATTACCTCCACCTTACTTGCATCAATCCCAATTTCCTCTTCCGCCTCACGGAGTGCAGTAACTATCACGTTAGGATCATTAGGTTCAACTTTTCCTCCCGGCAAAGCCACCTGACCACCATGAACACCTAAATACTGGGGACGCTTAATTAATGGAAAAAAAAGATTGGAATTGTCTAGATAAAATAAAAGTAAGACACCACACTTCCGATGGTCCTCAGGAACTTTTTCAGTCATTCTTTTCGGATCAATGGGTTGTGGAGCCATTCGCAATTGTGCTTCCCTACCCGGTAAGTTATTTTGAAAGGCTCGCTGAAGCTGTGCTCTAATGAAATCAACTTCCATAAAATGGTGTATCGAAACTATATAGGGAAATCTCAAAATAAATCCCTCTGAATGAAAAAAACTGGAGCAGTATTCTGAATACGACGAATATTGGCATTTTAATGGCTATTTACAAACTGAAAGAAAGCTACACGAGACAGTAGAAAAATCAAATAGGAATTTGACAGAAAAAAATAAAAAAGGCCGAAATATAATTCCGACCTTTTCCTGCTCTCAAACCTATTAAACCTATTGTAGATATTCAATTCATGAATACCTCCGAAAAATAGAAAATGTTTTTTTCTCTTCAAACAATCGATTGCGAAAAATTTTCAAAATTTTATTCGGTATGGATTTAAATTAAAATGAAGCACTTTTTGTCGCTCTTTTTCTTCCTAAATTTTTAAAAAATGAAAATTTGAAATACGCAAAACAAGCTAACCACAAACTCAATTAAAGAGGATTGATTTTTGTAGGAAGTGTTGAAAAAAAAGGTATATTTAAAGTATACTTTTTAATCTTTTTTAAATGAAGCTGAACCTAATTTTTTGCTTCTGGCTCGCATTTTTTTTCAAGTCAGTTGCCCAATCAGACCTTTCCACGCAAGCCTATGGAGCCAAAAGTCAAGGGCTAGGAACGGTCAAAATTTTCCATCAAGATGCATGGAGTCTATCTAATAATGTGGGAGCCATGGCCAGAATTCAAACCACAGTAATAGGTATTGCTCTGGACCAACGCTATGGTATCCAAGAACTCAGTACAAACTCGATTGCAGTGGTTCTCAAAAACCCAATAGGAAATCTCGGATTTAGTATTTCTAAACAGGGAGGTGATTCCTACCAACAACAACGCCTAGGAATCGGAATTGCTTCCTCCAAAGGAATAATGCATGTAGGAGCAAAAGCTGAGTGGCTACAGACCTATATCGAAGGATTTGGGACGGGAAATGCACTTCTACTTTCTTTTGGCTGGTTGACTGAACTCCATCCTAAATATTTCTTTGGCGCCCACTTAACTAACCTCAACCAAGCAAACCTCAGCAAGGAATCCCCCCTTAAAATCCCTACGATACTCACCGTAGGAACAACCTACTTACCTGCCAAAAATTTGGAGCTCCATAGCGAAGTAGAAAAAGAAGTCCAGTCCCCTCCAATTTTTAAAGTTGGCCTACAGTACCAACTAGAAAGGTGGATCTTTCTACGAACAGGCCTACACTCCTATCCTACCGCCCTTTACTTTGGAATTGGATTGCAGACAAAAAATTTTGGGCTCGATTATGCCCTAGGTCAATCCTCTCCCTTAGGCAACACCCACCACCTCAGTCTTCATTTAAAGCGCTAACCCATGAAGAAAATAATCGCGCTGCTAGTGTTTTGGACGCTTTGTCATGCCCTATACGCTCAAAATAAATCAGGAAGAATTCAAGATATCCAACATGTGATAGAGCAACTATTCCCATTCCAGGAAGAAGAGTTGGAATACGAATCCTTGTACGAACAGTTACTGGAATTGTATCAAAAACCATTGGAAATCAATACTGTAACTATGGAAGAATTAATAGCTACACATTTGCTTACCCCAATTCAAGCACAAGCGTTACTAGAGTATCGAGAATTTAACGGCCCTTTTGTTTCCATTTACGAACTACAATCCCTCCCAACTTGGGATAGCCTTACCATCCAACTTATTTTACCTTTTTTGACACTAGAAACTCCTAGATTAACGACGAAATCTTTTTTGGAAGGACTAAAAGTGGAAGGAACTTCCAATGTTCTAATCAGACACCGAAAAACCTGGCAACTTCGCGAGGGTTTTCGTTTCAAGGACACGACCGCTACAAGCGCAAACAGCTACCTAGGTGGACCACATGAATGGGCTATTCGCTATAGAAACCAATATCCCAAAGCGCATAGCCTAGGGTTTATGTTAGAAAAAGATGCGGGAGAGGCAGGAATTTGGGATCCAAAAACCAATCGCTATGGGTTTAATTTCGCTTCTTTTCATTGGGTTAGGTACAATTTAAAAAAATGGAAAACCCTGACTCTGGGAGATTTTCAAGTAAGCTTCGGTCAAGGTTTGGTATTTGGGGCTGGCTTTAGTTTAGGAAAAGGAGCTGAAACCATCACTTCAGTTAGAAGAAGCAGCCGAGGAATCATACCCTATACAGCAAGCCAAGAACAGGGTTTTTTTCGAGGATTAGGGGCTAGCCGAACTTGGAGAAATTGGAATTACAGTCTTCTACTTTCCTCAGTAAACAAAGACGGAAGACTAGCCAATCCAAAGGATTCTTTAGACTTAGATGGTCCTCAAATCAGTAGTCTTCCGCTGTCTAGTTTACACCGTACCCCAAGCGAACTTTCCATAAAAAACCAAGTACGAGAATCAAATGTAGGAGGTAATATCCACTACCAACCCAGCACCGCGAAATGGACGCTAGGGGTCAATGGGTTAGTTACCCAACTAAGCCTACCCCTCCTTCCTTCACCCACGCGATACAACACTTTTGATTTCTCCGGAATCAAGAATAGAGTTGCTAGCATCTATTTAAATTATTCCTGGAAAAATTTAATGTTTTTTGGAGAAACAGCTCGATCAAGTAGTTCTGGAACAGGCTCGGTAATTGGTGCAATAGGAAGCTTAAGTAAATCTGTTGACTTATCCCTAGCTTGGAGAAAGTATGCAAGAAATTTCCATAGCTTCTATGCAACTGCCTTTTCAGAAAGTACACAACCCAGTAATGAACAAGGAGTCTATATTGGTTTTCAACTAAAACCATCAAGCAACCTTAAATTCAATGCCTATTTCGATTTTTTTTCATTTCCATGGCTAAAATTTCGTGTGTACACACCTAGTAAAGGCCAAGAATGGCTGGCTCGATGGAGTTATCAACCCAATAAAACCAGTAGGGTTATCCTACAATTTAAACAAGAAAAAAAACTTCGGAACTGGAATGACGAAGAGGATAATAGCAAGACCTATCAAGTAAGAAATATCCTCAAAAGCCAAGCTCATGCTAGTTTGGCAGTAGATGTCTCCACCAAATTTTCCTTTCGGTCTCAGCTGTTTTGGAATCAAGTCAAAATTAAGGATATCCCATCCCAGGGATGGATGCTAGTTCAAAGTTTCTCGTACATGCAGCCTCGCTGGAAGGTAACAGCTAGCTTGGGACTTTTTGATACGGAATCCTTTGATAATCGGATCTATGCTTACGAACAAAATGCTTTTGGAACATTTGCAATTCCAGCTTTCTCGGGAATTGGAAGCCGACAATACGTCTTAGTTCACTACCAAATCCATCCAAAACTTACTGCCTATTTTCGTTGGGCCCAAACATATTATGCCGATCGCACATCCATTAGTTCTGGCACCCAAGCCATTCATGGACCCAAACAGACTGATACAGTTTTGGTTTTACGGTACGCACTTCATTAATTTTTTCACAAGCGGTAGGATACCAATCTAGCTTTTTAATAAATTGACAAAAAAAATCAGTCCATGAAAAGAATTGCTCTTCTACTCCTATTCGCCCTGGTACAGCACAACTGGAGCTATGCCCAAGATTTTACAAAAATGACTAAAAAGGAAGGGTTTATTCCCTTCTACCTTGACGAAGAAAAAGGAAAAATCTATTTGGAAATCAATAGTCTCAACCAAGAATTACTCTATGTAAATACTTTGACTGCAGGGATTGGATCCAACGATATCGGATTGGATAGAGGGAAGCTTGGGGATACTCGGGTAGTAGAATTTCGAAAAGCAGGGAATAAAATCACGATGGTTCATAAGAATTACGACTTCCGTGCTTACACCAATAACCCCTACGAAGCCAAATCCATTCAAGATGCCTTTGCGGAATCAACCCTTTGGGGTTTTGAAATCATAAAAACAGATGGGGCAACCTTCTTGGTAGATGGGACTAACTTTTTCTTTCAAGATGTGCATGGAGTCAGTGAAACCTTAGCCAGATCTCGACAAGGAAACTATAAAGTAGATGCTAGCCGCTCCACCTTGTACTACCCAACTACCAAAAACTTTCCTAAAAATACAGAAATTGAAGCTACAATCACCCTAACTGGAACTGGAGCAGGAGGTAATTTGCGCTCGGTAACTCCTAGTCCTGATGCAGTGACTGTCCGAATGAGACATTCCTTGATTGAGTTACCACCTCTTTATGCTACGCGGAAATTTGATCCTCGAGCAGGTTACTTTTTTATTAGCTACCAGGATTACACGACCCCTATAGATCAACCCCTAGTCAAGCGTTTTATCTCTAGACACCGATTGGAGAAAAAAGACCTTATGGCGGCAGTTTCTGAAGTGGTGGAACCTATTGTCTATTATTTAGATCGAGGTACACCCGAGCCCGTAGCTAGTGCGTTGATTGAAGGAGGAAATTGGTGGGCACAGGCCTTTGAAGCTGCCGGATTCAAAAATGCATTTCGAGTAGAACTTGCGCCAGAGGGAATGGACCTAAATGATGTTCGTTACAACGTGATCCAATGGATACATAGATCTACTAGAGGATGGTCCTATGGCTCCAGTATCCGTGATCCACGAACTGGAGAAATCCTAAAGGGACAAGTATCCTTGGGTTCTTTGCGCGTGAGACAGGATTACCTGATTGCACAAGGTCTTTTGCAGCCTTTTGAAGAAGGAAATGAGGCAGATCCCAAATTGATGGAATTTGCGTTGAATCGATTGAAGCAACTTTCTGCTCACGAAATCGGGCATACCATTGGTTTGGCACATAGCTATGCCACTTCAGCTACCGGACGCTCTTCCGTGATGGATTATCCCTACCCCTTAATCAGCCTCGACGAAAAAGGAAATGTAGATTTTGGAGACGCTTATGACTTAAAAATCGGTGAATGGGACAAGCTGGCTATTACATACGGCTATGGCCAACCTGCCGCTAACGAAACGGAGGAAGAGTTTTTAGAGAAACTACTGCAATCCACCTATGCCGCAGGATATGAATTTATTACCGATTCCGATTCCAGAAATCCAAGTGGAGTGCATCCTCGATCACACCTTTGGGACAATGGGGCTTCTGCCTCGGAAGAACTTAAACGGATGTTGGACTTGCGTCAAAAGCGAATGGAAACCTTCGGACTCAACGCGATCAAATCCGGTGAACCACAAGCCCTTCTCGAAGAGGTATTTGTACCTCTCTACCTGATGCACCGCTACCAGTTGGAAGCAACTAGCAAGTTGGTCGGAGGACTAGATTATACCTACAAAATCAAAGGGGATAACCAACCTAATCACCAATGGATTCCTGCAAAAAGTCAACATGAGGCCTTAGATGCCTTACTTTTGTCCATAAGTACCTCACAATTGGAAATCCCTGCTTCTATCTTGGCCTTAATTCCACCGCGACCTTATGGTTATGGGAAAAATCGAGAAACTTTCACTTCCAGAACAGGGCCTGTATTTGACCCTATTGCCCCTGCAGAAAATGTGGTCGATGCTACCTTCGCCTTTCTTTTTGAGGCTGGAAGAGCAAATCGAATTTATTTGCAACAACTTCAAGATAAATCCTTGCCAGGGTTGGAGACTGTTTTGGAGAAAGTGAGAAAACAAGTATTCAGTAATTCCATGCCAAAAGGCCTTGGTGTCGAAATTAAACTCGTAACCGAGGCCAAATTGGTAGACCATCTAATAGCCTTATCGAAGAATGCAGGTGCATCTCAAACCGTTCGGGCTTTGGTACGAAAAGAATTGCTTGAACTAAGCAATTTAACTGGTTCATTCTCGACCTTAATGCAAGCACATCGAGAGTACTTGAAGCAAAAGATTGAAGCCTACCTTAGCCTACCAGAGGAATTGACACCTCAGCAGGTTCTCAGCATACCAGATGGAGCTCCTATCGGAATGGAAGCTATGACTTGTGACTTCCATTAATTAAAGGCCAGGAGATCCTGGCCTTTACTTTTATAGGAGCTACTAATCAAATAGACCTATATTTCAGGTTTAATTCAACTACAAATCGGTAATTTTACGGGAAATAATTCAGCATTCCCCAAAACACGACCACCACAAATCCTTTCATGAGTAATCCCCTACTTTCTTCGTTTAACACCCCTTTCAACACAGCACCTTTTCCAGCAATTTTAAACGAACACTTTCAACCCGCTTTTGTCGCTGCAATCCAGGAGGCAAAAAGAGAAGTTGAAGAAATCAAACGGGAATCCTTGCCCACCTTTGAAAATACGGTGGAAGCATTAGAAAAAAGTGGCAAACAGTTAGGGGTCTTATCTGCCTTATTTTTTAATCTCAATTCTGCAGAAACAAATGCTGAACTGCAAGGACTTGCTAGAGAGATTTCTCCACTTCTGACTGCACATTCCAATGATATTTTATTGGATCAAGAACTTTTTCAACGCATTTCAAAAGTTTTTGAGCAACGAGAGCATCTTTCCTTAACACCTGAACAAACCACACTTTTAGAAAAAACCTACAAGTCTTTTTTACGCAATGGTGCCAAGCTAGGAAAAGAAGCTGCAGATATGCTTCGGAAAATTGACCAAGAATTGGCGCAGCTTAGTCTTCAATTTGGAGAGCATGTGTTGGCTGAGACCAATAAGTTTATACACTTGGTAGCTAATTTAAATGAACTTGAAGGCCTTCCTCAAGGGGCATTAGATGCTGCTGCACAACTTGCAGAAGAAAAGGGACATGCGGGTAGCTGGGCATTTTCCTTGGATTACCCCTCCTACATCCCGGTGATGACATACGCTAAAAACAGAAACTTAAGAAAAGCATTATTTATTGCATTCAATACCAAATGTGCCAAGGAAGATGAGTTAGACAACCAAGAAATCATTAAACAATTGGTGTCCTTAAGACACCGACGTGCCCAACTTCTAGGCTATGAAAACCATGCCCACTTTACTTTGGAGGAACGCATGGCTAAAAGTCCAGTCACAGTTTTTGACTTTTTAAATTCTCTTTTGGAAAAAGCCAAGCCCAAAGCATTACTTGATGTGCAGGAAGTTGCAGACCTAGCTAAAAAATTAGACCAGTTGACTACTTTGGAAAAATGGGATTTCGCCTACTATTCTGAATTACTCAAAAAAGAAAAATACGCACTAGATGAAGAAGAACTTCGTCCTTACTTCAGTTTAGAAAAGGTGATTTCAGGCGTATTTGCAACTGCTTCGCGTTTATTTGGCCTTCGCTTTGTCCCTAATCCAGAAATTCCAGTCTACCACCCTGAGGTGACTGCCTACGAGGTGTATGACCGAGACAATAAGTTTCTATCCGTTTTTTACGCAGACTTTTTCCCGAGACCTGGAAAAAGAAATGGGGCTTGGATGACTTCCTACAAAGGACAGTATATGGAACATGGAATCGATCAGCGACCACATGTTTCCATTGTTTGCAATTTCACCAAGCCGACCAAAACCAGTCCTAGCCTACTCACTTTCAACGAAGTTACCACTCTCTTCCATGAATTTGGACATGCCTTACACGGCATGTTGGCTAGAGGAATATACGAAAGCCTATCCGGAACAAGCGTATTCTGGGATTTTGTAGAACTCCCATCTCAAATTTTCGAAAATTGGTGCTACGAAAAAGAATGCTTGGACCTATTTGCCCAGCATTACCAAACTGGAGAATCTATACCCAGCGATTTAGTAGCTAAAATCAAGAAAGCAGCTAATTTCCAGCAAGGTTACTTGACACTTCGCCAATTGAGTTTTGCCTTATTAGATATGGCTTACCATAGCCAAGACCCAAGTCAAATCCACGATATCAAAACCTTTGAATTGCAGGTATTGAACGGAACTGAACTACTGCCAAGCGTTGAAAACACACGCATAAGTACCAGTTTTTCCCACATTTTTCAAGGAGGATATGCTTCAGGATATTACAGCTACAAATGGGCCGAAGTTCTCGATGCAGATGCTTTTGAATTATTTCAAGAAAAAGGAATCTTTGATTCGTCGACGGCCACTTCCTTCGAAAAAAACATCCTATCTGCCGGCGGTAGTGAGCATCCTTCCCTCCTATATGCTCGATTTAGAGGGAGAGATCCAAAACCAGATGCACTATTAAAACGTAGTGGATTGGTAACCAGCAAGTAAATTCTTTCTCTCACCTTTTTCTTATTCAGGAATCCTTACATGAGCCAAAAAACACTTCCACTCCCCCCCTATCTCAAGGCACTGGCAGTTTTGGCTTTGTTGATTGTAGTGATTTTCGTTTTAATTGTGGGGAAATCTATCCTTATCCCTTTAGCCATGGGAGCATTTTTTGCAGTTCTATTTACTCCGCTATGTTTATATCTAGAAAAAATAAAATTTTCTAGAATCCTTTCCTGCATAGTTTCCCTCCTATGTATGATTGGACTCGTGTTTGGATTATTGAGTTTTATCGTGAGCAACCTTATTAGTTTTTCTAAAGATTTTGCGAACGTATCAATACGAATCAGCAGCTTGATAGAACAAGTAGATCAGTTTACTAGCACAAAATTGGGTTTTGAACAAAAACTAGCCGATGAATTGGACCCCAATGCCCTGCTTGCCTTAATTAATGAAAATAGTGGGAGTATTTCTAAATTCGCCATCGGCGCCATCGGATCCCTGAGTAGTCTTGTTTTGATTCCTGTGTTTATGTTTTTCTTTCTTCTCTACCGGGACCACTTGGTTCGAGTTATAATTTCTATGTATCAGGATACTGAACCTGAACTAGTTAAAACACAAATTATTCGGTTGCGTAAAGTAGTGTTAAACTATATTTCTGGTGTGGGTAAAGTAATGGTTATTCTTGCGTTACTCAACATCACTGCCTACACGCTAATTGGTGTAGATCATGCCATTTTTTTCGGACTTATTGGAGCTATTTTAAATATCATTCCTTATGTAGGACCATTTATTGGAGCCTTACTTCCAATGAGTTATGCATTTTTGACGATGAACAATCTACTCTCTCCACTGTTGGTCCTTGGGGCATACCAGGCCATTCAACTCTTGGAGGGAAATATTTTAACCCCAAAGATTGTGGGAAGTCAGGTCAATTTGAATGCCTTCATTACCTTTTTAGGACTACTTTTAGGAGCCTCTATTTGGGGAGTAGCAGGAATGATTTTGATCATTCCTATGTTAGCCATTTTACGAGAAATATTCGACTTATCTTCTTCCACCAAGCCTTTTGCTCTGCTGCTGGGAGAAGAACCAAAGACAATAAAATCCAAACCAACTTCTGATGAAAATTCAAATTCCTAACCTCCTACTCATAGTTACCCTAATTTTTTGGATGGGATGCGATAGCATTGATGATAAAAAAGGTAGGTTTTTGCTCAAAGGCAACAAAAAAATGGAAGAAAATGATCCCAAAACTGCATTGGGGTTTTATGAGGAAGCAATAGAGCTGGATTCAAATTTTGTTGACGCTTACTACAACAAAGGAATGGCACATATCCGATTAAACCAATTGGAAGCTGCTATTCAAGATTTCAGTGCTGCACTACAAAAAAAACCAGACTATACTGATGCACTTTTCCAGCGGGGATTAGCTTATTTAGACCTAGGCGCCAGTTACAATGCAAAAGAAGATGGTGAACGGATGGTGAACCAAAATCCGAAGGATTGGAGATCCTATTTTTTAAAGGGGCTAACTGAAGAAAAACTAAAAAATTACGACGAAGCCTTACAATCTTTTCAAGAAGCCGTTGAACTAGATCCGAAAAATTCGGACCTCTTGGTAAATCAGGCTACCATCCATTTCTATCAAAAAGAATACGATTTCGCCATGTCTCTTTTGGAAAAGGCAGAAGAAATCAATCCTTTGGAAGCCAACTTACACAACCTGAGATCCATGATCTTATTTGAGAAAAAAAACTACGAAGGAGCCCTAAAAGCGGTAGAGAAAGCCATCACTCTTGATAATCGACAAGCGTATTTTTACAACAACCTAGGATTGTATCTACTCTATTTAAATCAATTGGAGGAAGGCCTGACATTTATTAATCAAAGTTTGGCAATGGATAACAAAAACCCATTTGCTCTTCGCAACAAAGGCATTTATTATTCGCTAACTGGAAAAAAGGTAGAAGCTTTGAGTTTTCTAGAAGAATTGGCAACCGGCTATCCCGAGATGGACTTGGTACAAGAATACTTAATAAAAGCTAAAGCCTTGTAAGTTTAGATTCAAAGAAAAGTAGGTTTAAAACAAAAAAGCCGTAACGAAAAATCATTACGGCTTTTTTGTTTTAGACCAAAGTAATTTAAGCTTTTGCTGCCTTGATTAAATTTAGTGCGCTACCTGCCTTAAACCATTCAATCTGACCTTCGTTGTACGTATGGTTTGCTACTACAATGTCTGAAGTGCCATCCGCATGATGGAAAATCACTTCCAAAGACTTCCCTGGAGCAAAAGTGGTCAAGCCATTAATATCAATTACGTCATTTTCTTGAATCAAATCGTAATCCGCAGGATTCGCAAAAGTCAAGGCAAGCATACCCTGCTTCTTCAAGTTGGTCTCGTGAATACGAGCAAAAGACTTCACCAAAATTGCACGAACACCAAGGAATCGAGGCTCCATGGCTGCGTGCTCTCGGGAAGAACCTTCCCCATAATTTTCATCTCCTACAACTATAGACCCAATTCCTGCAGCCTTATAAGCACGTTGCGTTGCTGGTACTTCTCCATATTCACCTGTCAACTGGTTTTTAACCGAGTTGGTAGCTTCGTTGAAAGCATTCACCGCACCAATAAGCATGTTATTAGAAATATTATCCAAATGGCCTCTATATTTCAGCCAAGGACCTGCCATGGAGATGTGGTCGGTGGTACACTTCCCTTTGGCTTTGATCAACAACTTCATTCCCTTTAAGTCTATCCCTTCCCATGCTGTAAAGGATTCCAATAATTGCAGGCGATCAGAAGTAGGCGCTACAAGCACCTGAACCTTTGAACCATCTTCTGCTGGAGCCTGATAGCCCGCATCTTCCACCGAAAAACCCTTGGTCGGTAATTCCAAACCTCTTGGTTCTTCCAATCGAACTTGGTTGCCCTCCGAGTTGGTTAAGGTATCGGTAAGTGGGTTAAAAGTAAGGTTACCTGCAATGGCTAATGCCGTTACGATCTCTGGAGAAGCTACGAATGCGTGTGTATTTGGATTCCCATCTGCTCGCTTCGCAAAATTCCGGTTGAAGGAAGTAATGATGGAGTTCTTTTCCTGCTTTTCAGCACCATGTCTTGCCCACTGCCCAATACATGGGCCACAGGCATTAGCAAGTACCACACCACCCATTTTATCGAAGGTATCCAAAAACCCATCACGAGCCACAGTGAAACGAACTTGTTCCGAACCTGGAGTAATCGTGTACTCCGACTTGGCAACTAATTTTTTGTCTACTGCTTGCTGCGCAAGAGAAGCTGCTCTAGAAATATCTTCGTATGAAGAGTTGGTACATGAACCAATCAATCCCACATCTAACTTTGCAGGCCATCCGTTTTCTTTGACAGCAGCAGCAAATTTAGAGATAGGCCATGCCAAATCAGGAGTGAATGGACCATTTACATGCGGCTCAAGTTCAGAAAGATTAATCTCAATCAATTGATCGAAGTACTGCTCTGGATTGGCATAGACTTCAGCATCACCCGTCAAATGAGCTGCAATGCCATTAGCGAGTGTTGCGATATCAGAACGACCCGTACCAGAAAGGTATGCAGCAGATTTTTCATCGTATCCAAAAATGGAGGTAGTTGCCCCGATTTCAGCACCCATGTTACAAATCGTCCCTTTACCAGTAGCGGAAAGCGAACGGGCTCCTTCTCCAAAATATTCCACAATTGCACCAGTTCCTCCTTTTACGGTTAGGATACCCGCAACTTTCAAAATCACGTCTTTGGCAGAAGTCCATCCGGATAGCTTCCCTGTCAACTTCACACCAATCAACTTCGGGAACTTCAATTCCCAAGGCAATCCAGCCATCACATCACAGGCATCCGCACCTCCTACACCTATGGCGATCATCCCTAGACCACCAGCATTGGGGGTATGTGAATCCGTACCAATCATCATTCCGCCAGGGAAGGCATAATTTTCTAAAACCACTTGGTGAATAATTCCAGCTCCTGGCTTCCAAAATCCAATACCGTATTTATTTGAAACTGAGGCCAAAAAATCATACACCTCTTTGTTTTTATCCTTTGCTTTGCTCAAGTCTTGATCTGCTCCAATCTCTGCTTGAATTAAGTGATCGCAGTGAACTGTAGAAGGAACGGCTACCTGAGAACGGCCTGCCTGCATAAATTGCAACAAGGCCATCTGCGCAGTGGCATCTTGCATAGCTACTCGATCGGGTTGAAAATCAACGTAAGAGGTTCCTCTTTTATATACCTGACTAGCAGCCCCTTCAGTTAAATGGGCGTAAAGAATTTTTTCAGTCAATGTTAGGGGTTTGCCTACCACCTTTCTAGCCGCTTCGATGCGACTTGGGATCTGTGCATAGACCTCTTTGATCATTTCAATGTCAAAAGCCATCTTTTTGTTTAGTTTATTGGATTAAAGGTTCGGATTTCCGCTTGCGAATATAGGAAAAAGCGATAAAAAAGGGAACGCACAATCAGTTAATCAGGTTGCCCTTAAGAGAATATTCTTGGCAATTAAAATTTAAACCCTACAGATTGAGGATTTATAAGGTCTCAGACTTCGGTAGCCCTGGTAAGTTCTTGGAGAAATTTAAGCGTATCCACTCGATCCGCATAGTCCCAAGGAGCAGGACATTGAGTATGACCAAAAGGAATTAGGTCAGGAAAAATAGAACTAGGCTGCCCCACTACACATTGTATTTTTGAATCAAGTGGCTGCAATTTTTCCTTTAGCTCCTCTAGATTGGAATACATTTCATAAAAAAGGACTGCGATCGGTGAAACCAAATCAACAGATTCCTTAAGAAGCAAAAAGCCATTATCCAAATGGGGAGTACCATTGACCAAATAAATAGACTTGTTGTACTCGTAGTTATTAAAATACTTATGGTGGTTGGCGACCCATTCAAATGACTGAATTTCATCCAAAAGTTGTGTCAATTGGTCCTTTTCTCTGACATACACTTTGGATACATTTCTGCATCCCAAACCAAAGTAATCAAAAATATCATGCCCTAGAGCTTGTATTTCTACAGAGGATTCATTCCCTTGAAGAATAGCCACAGAAGTACGATTAGAACGAATTAGATGAGGATATTTCCCAAAGTAATAGTGAAAATAGCGAGCAGAATTGTCACTCCCAGTGGCAATGTATGCTTGCTTATTTTTAATGAGGTCTTCAATAAAAATGCGGTCAGAAAAACGCGGCTCTATTGCTTTCAATTGGTTGAGTAACCAAAGTGGCAGTGCCGTATCTTGAGAACTAAGCTTGATACAGGCGGCATGCCCCGAAATCAAGACTGCTAAAATATCGTGGAAGCCTACCCCTGGAATATTTCCTGCTAGCATCAAACCAACTTGTAGGGGATAATTGGGTTCTACTAAAGAATACCTAGAAACCCACAATTCCAAAGCTTTCTTTTCCAAAAGGATGATTATTCCTTCCAAAGCCTGCTCCAAGGATTTGTTAGTAAACCAAGCATTTTGGTTTTGTGCCTGTTGAAATAAAGTATTCTTTTCTTCCTCCTTCAAATCCGAAAGTTGAAAACCTAGGCGAATAAATGCTGACATCCGATCAGCAAGGGGGAATTTTGACTTCATTTTACAAAGGTACCCAAAAAGAAAAAGCGCTCGAAAAAAATTAAAATTAATTAGTGTGACAACTTTTTTATTGCGAAGGTGTTAAGGAGATTGTAACTTTGTATTTTAATTTGATTACCTATGGCAATAATGATTACCGACGAATGCATCAACTGCGGTGCATGCGAACCTGAATGCCCCAACACGGCAATATACGAGGGAGGAATAGAATGGACCTGGGCTGGTGGCACTAAATTAAATGAAGTAACACTAGAAGATGGAACAGTGGTAGCTGGTACAGCAAAGCAAAACCCTGTTTCGGATGAGTTTTACTACATTGTCTCTGACAAATGCACCGAGTGCAACGGTTTCCACGAAGAACCACAGTGCGCTGCAGTATGTCCTGTAGATTGTTGTGTAGATGACCCAGATCATCGAGAAAGCGAGCAGGAACTACTTACGAAGAAGGCATTTCTTCACGGAGAATAATTTAATATTTCCTTTATGGCTCTTTTTACTTCGTAATAAGAGCTTTTTTTTCTCACCTCCTACCCATCCAGCCTCGTCTTTCAGACACTAGCAAAGGTATGGGTTGATTCCTTTTTTAAACACACTGCTGACTGAGACCTACCACTTAAGTAGTTCATTTTTATTGGTTTAGTTAATTGAAATTTGTTTAACAGATTTAGGTTCGTATTCAAATTAACGCTTCTTGTACCCCTTTTTTTACAGGTTTTTAAAAAAAAGAAGGGAATTGCTTTGAATTGTAAATACCTTTTCGCTTATCTTAGATCTATATTTAAAGCATTCCAACCATTAATCCCTACAAACATTGGAAGATCATCGAGGATACGATAGAGAAGAAATTTTCTCTAAAAAAGTAAAAGCAGGAAAAAGAACTTATTTTTTCGATGTTAAATCAACAAGATCAGGAGACTATTACATAACAGTTACTGAGAGTAAGAAACGTATGGAAGATGGTGTATTTGTGAAACACAAAATCTT
>JALRIY010000259.1 GCA_023255285.1 Algoriphagus sp. | reverse complement strand
GCAGTACCATCTTGACCATATTGTCTTGCAGCTACTTCAAAATTACCTGAAGTTTTGATTTCAGCTAAAACCGTCTCTGCTTGCGTTTTTACGGCCGCCTTACCTGAATCATCCATCCCTTCTGTGCTAAACAAAATATGAGAAGCTCTCATTCGTGGAGTTCCCTGATACTGGTCTGTAATTTTGTATGTTACATACGAAGAATTAGCAGTTATAAATGGACCGTAGGTTTCTCCTTTTGCAGGAGCATCTACATTGGTAGTTAGCGCCACAGGAAGTTGATCTCCAGGAGCAAAAGTCTGGAAAGGCTGCTGCAATTCTGAGTTTTTGCTAACAAAAGCAGAATCATTTTCTGCCGCCTTTAGTTCAGCCGTAAGTGCTGTAATTCTAGAAATTACAGCAGCGGAATCTTCTCCACTTGGTAGGATGCTAAAAGACACGTATTCCAAGTTAGCAGCATTCCCTACTTTGAATTTCTCTTTATTTTTTGATAAATAAGCCGATAATTCGCTGTCTTGGATTTGAATATCTCCGTCAGGAATTACGTAATAGGGGACAAATAGAATTGATGCATCCGCAATGGTATTTGCCAGTTTATGTTCAAATTTTGCTTCTGCGGTTGTTGCATATTCTGTAGTAGCAATCAGATTGTCGTACTTGACACGGCTTCTTGCTTGAGCGAATAACTTTTCCTGTTGCGCCCATGCTGCTTGTTGAGCTGGATCTGCAGTCTCAAGCGATTGTAAAAACGTAATTAGCTGCGTTTTGTCAAACTGGCCAGTTTGCGGGTTGATCAATTGGGCTCGAAGTTCTGGGACAATATTTTTCCCTTGGACCATATCGATTAATTCTTGACTTGAAATGGTCAGGCCTAATTTGTCGTATTCTTCTTGAAAAACACGTTCTACAATTAGTGCCTGCCAAGCTTGCTCGCGGACAGAAACTAGTTCAGCTTCAGCAGGAATTCTACCGGTACGCTGTTGAAAGGCCGCTTTATACTCTTCTACTTTTAGCGAAAATTCTTCAAGGGTAATTTCTTCCCCTGCAATTTCTCCAACGATATTCTGATTGGAATTAAGAAGGGTAGAATTTGGGCTCAACAAATCGCCTCCCAAAAGAAATAAAATTAACCCGCCAGCAATTACGCCGATTGCGAGACCTGTTCGTTGTCTAATTTGCTTAATTAACGCCATGGTTGTGACTTCTCTTTTTTAAAGTGTCGCAAAATAAGATGTTTCAGGGCGAAATTCAAAATTTCCGCCCCAACAATGTAACACCTTAGAAATTATCTGAATCGCTGATTTTCAGTCGGACAGTCTCAATTCGATGTGCTTGTTTGGAGACTATCGTAAAGGTAAACCGACCATAAGAGATTGTTTCGCCTATATTGGGTAAATTTTCGGTTTGGGAAAGGATAAAACCAGAGAGCGTTTCAAAGTCTCCATAAGGCAATTCCCAGCCATATTTATCGTTAACATAATCGATTTCTAGTCGAGCGCTCAACAAAAACTCTTGTTCTCCAATAACTTGCTCGGTCAACGCCTCATTGTCGTACTCATCATCAATCTCCCCAAAAATCTCTTCAATGAGGTCCTCCATGGATACCAGACCACTGGTGCCTCCAAACTCATCGACTACTAAGGCGAGACTTTTCCGCTCTTGGATAAATTGGATTAAAAGTTCGTTGGCCAGCGCAGATTCTGGAGCAATTAAAATCGGTGTGAGGATGTCTTCAATAGATTTTGGCTTTTTAAATAGCTCTAATTGATGGCAATAGCCGATCACCTCGTCAATAGACTCCCGATAGATCACTACTTTAGAATGCCCACTTTCTTCAAAGATTTTTCTTAATTCGTCGATGGAATCTGAAACCTCCACTGCCACGATATCAGTGCGAGGAATCATGCATTCCCGTACCCTGACTGTTTTGAATTCTATGGCATTATCAAAAATCTTTGAATCAACCTCCACATCACCAGGATTTCGATTTTGGCGCATCTGGTCCTTGATAAAGGAATTCAGGTCGGTAATGGTGAAGACTGGCTTTTCCTCGTTGTAATCCAGCCGCAATACCTGAGTAATAAATCCTTTGGATAAACCCACAATCAACCATACAATGGGGTACATGACACTGTAAATGATTAGGAAGGGCAAAGCAAAAAAGTTTAACATCCGATTTGGATCCAGTAAAAAAATACTTTTGGGTAAAAATTCTCCAGTAATCAAAACCAAAAGCGTAGAAAGAATGGTTTGAGCAAACAAAATCACAGCTTCATTGACTAAAGGCTCAGGCAATAGGCGACGAAGTGGGGCGTCCAAAAGAAAGGCCATAAATATGCCATACAACACCAGCATGATTGTATTTCCAATAAGCGTAGTGCCAATAAACTGCCCCGGTTTGTTGATAAACTTACTAACTATTTTTCCAGTCCAAAGTCCTTGCTTTTTCTGCAGTTCTATTTGAAGCTTATTGGCAGAGATGTAAGCAATTTCAATCCCAGAAAAAAAAGCTGAAAAAACCAAGGTGATGACCACATAAATAAGGTAGCTACTATCCATAGAAATTACTTTCGTTTAGGCTTTATGGGTTTTTTGGAGTGGTCCAACCCCTCTTTTGGATTTGCTTCCCCTTTAGTTTTTCTTAATTGAAACCAAAATAATAGCCCTACGGCAAACATAAAAAAGGAATAAGAAAACCCAATGCCCTGAAGCATGGTTTGATGGACTCCAACTACTATTAGTGCCAGAGCAATAGACAACAAACTAACATCCATTAATTTCATAGTCCTTCGCCAGGTAAGAGTGTTCGACTATCACGTACTTTTTGAAGCCGATAGGTCGCAAAACTATCGTCTGCCTCCATACCAGTACCATTGAATAGTGTCTGTTTTTCTTGGATAGTAACAAATTTATCCGTGTAAATTTTTCGCTCTGACTGATTCCAAAACAATTCTTCAGTTTGCAATTTTTGATCTTTAGAGAAATTTTTCACTTGTACATTTCCTTCCCCCTTGTACAGATTTTGATCGCGAAGGAAAAATCCCCTATCTGCACGCATGGTTGTTTCTAACTGACCATTTACATCGAAAAACTGAACCGCAATACCTTCAGGGAATTCTAAATTTCCGTTTGCAAATTCCAAC
>JALRIY010000258.1 GCA_023255285.1 Algoriphagus sp. | reverse complement strand
CTTCCTTAAAATCTAAGAAAAACAGTTGCTTCACAAAGATGGAATCTTGAAAGTCTGTTTTCCAAAATGAGGAATCAAATTGTGCAATAGAAAGAGGCTGTGAAAAACTCTCATCCCCAAATACCTCCAAGGCATTTGACTTAACTCCCTTGTAGATATGGTTGATGATCCCATTTTCTTTGGTATCTCCCGATCCATAAAGCGGCATGTTGTACTTCTCACGAAGGTCAACTCTTCTCCATACGGAAATTTGATACATTTTGTCATCTTCTCGAATTCGCTTGACTGAGTAGACGGTGTCCATGGCATATTGCCTTCCATTCACTCCAGAGGGATTGACAGAAGTAGCCACTTGTGCAGAGGCACTATACCCCAACGAAAGGACAACTAGGCAAACAAATAAAATGTATCTAATAATTACGTTCATAATAAATTAGTTTTGGCAAATCAGTAATCCTACTTCACCCGTACCGTGACTACTCCACGGAAATCCATTGGGATTTTTTCCCCTCTAAAATTCGTTCTAGTGATTTGATTAATTCGAATAACCAGAATATCTCCAGCAGTTGCGCCACCAAGCAACCCACGAATCCCTGCTCCAATAGATACCGGTGCGCCTCTTGGAACATCGTTTCGAACCAAGGTAATTTCTCCTCCAGTTACTGCAAAATTGGCATCCTTAGCCATGGTTCGAGCAAAATTGGGGTCAGATTTCGCAACAATTTTTACTCCACTCAATACATTCGTAGGCTGGGCTTGGCTAATATCCAGTTCAGAACCATTGGCCGTTTGGACGCTAATTGTGGGGTTAGGGACTGGCTTGATATCAAAAGTTTCGTCACCAATTTTATTTCCACCACTGCTCACACCGATAGTCACTTTACCGCTAGCATTCGGGATGACAGTTACCTGACCTGCTTTTGCTCCTTTGATTCGGTCTCCATTTGTAACTGTAAATTCTGGGGCATAGGCATTCCCCAATGCAGGCACATCAATGTTCAACTCATTGGCACATCCTGCATACAGCTGCTGCACCACCTCGGAGGTAATTTTAATCACAGGCTGCGCTACGAAGTATTCGTATTCGATAGGCAACACCTTATCTTCTCCACCCACATTGGTGACGATTTGTCCTTTCAACACCTTTTTCGCTGTGCCTTTGTCATCGTAAGAAGATGCTGGAGTAGCTACAAATTCAATCTTTCCAAAACCCTTCTCATCCACTGGAATAGAACGTCCGTCCAAGGTCATGGTGGGAGAAGCAGAAGAGGAGGAAGAGGCAATAAACATGGTACCTTCAAACTTGGTCCCTGCAGCAACTACATTAGAAATAGCAGAAATTTTAGCTTCTGTTATGTCGGCTTTGAAATAAAAGGAACCAATCGAATTTGCAATGGTTGTTAGGGCCTCGTTTTCAATATTTAATACTTCATTTTGAAACTGAGACAAAATAGCTATTGCAGCACCTACAGGAGATTTCACAAAATTAAGCGTGACAAAACTCTTCGATCTGGCCTCCATGTCATTCGCGAAAAGATCAATCTCAGATGCATCCCGAGCGATTGGACGAAAAGTTAGGTTGGTAATCCCAAGAGTTTTTAATTGTGCCTCAACCGCTTTTGGAAAATCATTTAATTTTTTCTTTAACTCCTCTCCCTTTCCTTGATTGGCAAATAAATTGCCAGAGACCTCCGTATTCTTTAAAGACGAATTTGAGAAATTACCATCTTCATTTTTGGCATTTGATTTTTCAATCAACTCCATTTTAAGTGCCTCAATGTAATCAAAAACCTCTTTTGAATTTGCTCTAATCTTTTTTGAAGCAGCCACTTTAGGAAGGTCTTTTTCATTATTCCCTTGCTGGGCAATGGTGTATTCAATACTTTCCACCATCCCTCCATTTTTTAAGGCGTAGTTCTTAGAAGTTCGCTCCATCCCATCATTGAGAAGAACAAACTTTTGGAGGATCTGATTACTTACCTGAAGCGCCAATAAGGCGGTCAATACCAGGTACATAATCCCGATCATCCGTTGTCTAGGTGTCTCTTTACCTCCTGCCATAGTTAGTTTTTTTTCTGGATTGAGTGGTAAATTACCCTTTGATTGCGGTCAACATCCCGCCATAAATTTTGCTGAGCGCACTTACATTTTGGTTCAATTTGACCATTTCATCTTTGAATGCCTGCGTTTCATTTCCTACCTCTGTAAAGCTAGACATTGCTGTAGACATATTTTTGTAGAAATCTGCTCTCGTTTTTTTCTGGTCAGCCGTGTCTTGAAGTTCCAACTCGTACACTGCATTCAAAGCTGCCAAATTTTTAGTAACTGCTTGAATTTGTACTTGATAGGCTTGGGCATCTTGGGAAGCAGAAGACATCGCCATCAAAGCAGTAGCTGTCTGCGCATAGGAATCATTCATACTAGCCAATGTTTTGGAGGCCGTTTGTACTTGTGCGGCATACTCAGTGGTAGCTACTGCTGCATCGGAAAGATTTCCCATCTTCTCAGCCGAAGAGGCCAAGTTCTGCATACCCTTACCCAAACTTTCAATTAATTCCGGACCAATGTTTGCCTGAGCAAGCATATTATCCAACTGTGCCGCTATAGGATCGCCGGATGCTACCCCCGTTTTCTTTTTAGCTGGCACTACTTCCTCCTCATTTAGTTCTGGATATACCTTACTCCAATCTACCTCCTTATGGATGGGCTCGAATGCAGAGAGAAAAAAGATAAGCGCTTCAGTAGATAAACCAATACCAATCATCCAGCTTGCCCCTGGCAAATCCAAGATTTTAAACATTGCGCCAAGAATTACGACGGATGCACCAATACCGGTGATTTTCGGCATGATGTGCGTGAAAAATTTTTCTTTAAAATTTGATCAACATATGTGGCTATTAGATCATCTGCCTCGTAATTAATTAGTTCTATAGATGGTAAATTGAATGCCTTTACTGCTTTTCGGATATATTCAAACTGAGGAGCTAAATCTTCAGGTGCTTCGGTTCTATTAGCTTTATAATCACTATAAATTTCATTTCTAAAATTTTTTTTTGCAGAGTCAAAAATAACCGCAAAGTGAGTTGGTTTATGAATCGAGTCATCAGATCTTGCGTCTTCTAATAATTTAAAAAGCATAGAGCAGAAACC
>JALRIY010000257.1 GCA_023255285.1 Algoriphagus sp. | reverse complement strand
AAGGAAAGGTACTTGCCCTAGATATTTCTCCAGAAAGTATCGAAAAGGCGCGGGTACTTTGGAAAAAACAAGGCAACTTGAAGTTTGATGTGTCTGACATGTCTGATTTCAGCCTCCCGGGAGAAACCTTCGATTTTTTTGTGTTCCCAGACGTACTGGAACACATTCCAGTAGCCCAGCATGCACGTTTGTTTGAAAATATTCAGCGTCATGCCCATGCTGATTCGGTGGTCTTGATTCACATTCCAGCACCGCGTTACTTGGAGTGGATGATTGGCAATCAACCGGAGAGACTTCAGGTAATTGATCAGCCACTAGACACAGGGGTCCTGGTGCAGACCTTGGGAGCAGTTGGATTTTATTTGGAAAAAATGGAGACTTACGCCCTCTTTTTTGAAGAAAAGGATTACCAATACTTTGTATTTCGGGCCAACAAAAAAGTACAGCAATCCACTGCAAAAAATAAATGGAAGGTCCTTAAAGAACGAATTATCATCCGTCTGAAATACAGAATCAGCAGTTAATCAACATACCCATGAATATCAAAGCCGGCACTGTAGTAGGGCTTACCTACGAACTCAAAGTGAGCAAGGAAGAAGATGAAATCGAGTCTGCACCTTTCAGTGTGGAAATTAGAGAAGAAGATGATCCTTTTTACTTTGTATTTGGTCAGAGCGGCCTTCCCGAAAAATTTGAGGAGCTGCTCCAAGGTAAAAAATTGAAAGAGGAGTTTTCCTTTTCTTTGAACACAGCAGAAGCCTACGGGGAAGCAGACGAGGAGCTCTTGGTAACCCTTCCTGTGGATCAGTTTTCCAAAGAGCGCGGGTTTAGCCCATCAATGCTAGAGGAAGGTAACTTTCTTCCGCTAGTCGATGAAAATGGCTACCCCATGCAGGCGAAGGTTTTGAAAAATTTAGGAGAGGAATTGCTATTGGATTTCAACCATCCCTTGGTGGGCTTCGATTTGCACTTTGAGGGTAAGGTCATTGAAATACGCAAAGCCACCAAAAAAGAACTGGAGCAAGGTCACGTGGAAGGCACAGAAGGAACGGAAGACTAAGCCTTATCAGCCAGTAAAAAGCACACTTTTCCCTGCCAGTTCGTGCGGGGATTTTTTTTCCTTTTAAAGGATATGAAAGCGCAATCCAGGACGGGACATTATCCTGTTTTTTTATTTATTGGCAATGACTCCATCAGCAAAAAACGTTTGAAGTTCAATTAGGTTAGCGGTGGACAGTCGTCTGTCACGATTTTTTTAAGATTTCAGTACCAATACTTTTTCTTCTTGAAGGTGCAGGTAGACTCTGTCACCAATTTGGTATTTTCTGGCTGGGTCATCCACTTCCCATAGCTGCCCCCCCTCCTTTAGGCGAACCTGAAGGCTATTGTAATGCACTAAAAACCGTTGATCCACCACATGCCCTACAAGACCTCCTCGGGTACGAATTCGAATGTCGGCTGGCCGAATAAAGGCCTGCTCTCGATCTGGAAGTGCATTGATGGACGAAAAAAGCCGTGCCACATACTTCGATTTAGGTTGCTCACATAGTGCCTTGGAATTACCTTTCTGGGTGATTTTCCCTTTTTGAAGGACTACCAAGGAATCAGTGAGCCAAAGTGCATCATCCAAGTCATGGGTCACAAAAATCACGGTGGTCCCCATCTCTTGAAGGAGCTCCTTTAGTTCGTAGATTAGCTTCCGCTTTTGAATGGCGTCTAAGTGGCTAAAGGGCTCATCCAAGAGCAGTACCTCCGGCTCCACTGCCAATGCCTGTGCGATGGCTACTTTTTGCTGCTGACCCCCACTGAGTTGTCGTGGGAACCTATCTTTGTAGGGGGTCAACCCAAGTCGATGGAGCAGATGCCCTACGCGTTGATTCCGGTAATTTTCTTCGTAATTCAACAACGGTCGAGTGATATTTTCTTCGACGGAGGTATTGGGAAATAACTGGTAATCTTGATGAATAAGTTTGATCTCATCGTATCCAGGAACCAGTTTTTGTTCTGGATTTTCAATTTTCTTTCCATCCAACAGTACCTCTCCCCCTGTTTGAGCTAACAAGCCTGCAGCAATGCGAAGTAGCGTACTTTTGCCCGAACCACTTTCACCAATGATGGAGACAAACTCTCCCTTGGCTAGCTCCAGACTAAATTCCTGCAAGGCAGCGTGTGATTCATAAGATTTGGTGAGCGCACGGAGGGAAAAATAGGACATGAATAAAAAGAAAGGACTGGAAATGGAGGAAGATAATCATTCTAAGATAGAAATAGGTTTTGAAAAATCCACTTTCCAAAACCATTTCCAAAGGTCAGGCTAAGTTCAACCGCTTTTTGTAAACAAGGGCCTATTTTTTTTGTTAGCTTCACAGCATAAATCAAAAATCAACCATGAAAAATCAAACTCCTATTCTGTTGACCCTAGCCCTGTTTTTTATGGGAATAAGTGTGTCACTAGCGCAACTTCAGCAACCAGCAGCTAGCCCCGCAGCTCAGGTGAGCCAAGTGGTAGGCTTCACCAAAATCAGTATCGACTACTCTTCTCCTGCAGTGAAAGGAAGAAAAGTGTTTGGTGGAATCGTCAAGTACGGCGAGAGCTGGAGAGCAGGTGCCAATGGCCAGACCATCATCGAATTCAGCACTGCGGTGAACGTAGGTGGTAAGAATTTGGCAGCTGGGAAGTATTCTATTTTTGTCACTCCTGCAGCTTCTGGTGAGTGGACCATCCACCTCAACAAAAAAGCAGAGAGCATCTACAGCTACATGAAGGACAATAAGATCGATGAGGCAGCACTTGCTGCAGACGATGCAGTAGCTGTAAAGGCAACACCTGCAACTGTAGCTGCTACCGAGCGTCTTCAGTACCACATTTCTGCTGGCAACAACAAGGTAGCGCAAGTGACCCTAGCTTGGGAAACTTCGGCTGTTTCCTTTATGGTAGATACCCAGGTAGATCAAAAAATGGAGCAGTTTAAAACCCAGTTTTAAGCTTTTTCAAGAAATAGGCTTAGCGCCTAAAACTCCTACCTGGTTCAATTCGAGGTAGGAGTTTTTTTGTTGCTTGGCTACATCTCCCAATTGCCCTCTAGGCAAATGTCGCATAGATGTCATAGCCCCACTCTTTTTTTCGAGCATTATTCCAGCCATTTTTGAGGGATGACCCTGGCTGAAAAAGTTAAAATTGCTAGAAA
>JALRIY010000256.1 GCA_023255285.1 Algoriphagus sp. | reverse complement strand
GAGGCTTCCCAGTAGGCGGACGGAAATAAAGACTTTCTTTGGGCTACTTCAATTTTTTTATCGGCTATGATACGATCTAAAATACTCATGATTGACTAAGTTTTTGCAGCGTTTGAAATGCTTTAAGAGCGCTTCCAGATTCTAATGAAAGTTTTGCTTCTTCAAAACCTTCGATAGGGGAAAGGTCTTTAGCAGTTGCTATTGCCATTCCTGCATTGGCACAGACCACATTTTGTTGGGCTTGGGTTCCTTGGTTGTTTAAAATAGCGGTAAAAATTGCCGCAGAAGAATCCACGGTTTCTCCACCGGCTATAGCAGAGGCTTGAAGGGGTACTACCCCAAAATCCTGAGGAGTCAAAATACGTTCACCTTTATTACTAAAGGCTTTGGTGGCTCCTGTTAGCGAAATTTCATCGTACCCGTCTAAGGCATATAACACGGTAAATTGACTGGAAGTATTTTGAAAGAGGTAGTAATAAAGTCGTGCCAATTCCAAGTTGAATACCCCTGTCAATTGGTATTTTGGAGCCGCTGGATTGACTAAGGGCCCCAGCATATTAAAAAAGGTCTTTACCCCCAGTTCTCTACGTATGGGAGCAACATTTTTCATGGCAGGGTGGAAAAGGGGGGCGTGTAAAATACAGATCCCCGCTTGCTCCATACAGCATTTTAAAAAGTCAGCCTCATGGGTAAAGCGAATACCAAGCGCTTCCAGTACATTACTCGAGCCGCAACCTGAAGACACCCCATAATTGCCGTGCTTGGTTACTTTAACTCCTGCACCTGCGGTAACAAAGGCAGAAAGGGTAGAAATGTTGAAGGTATTTTTTTCATCGCCACCCGTTCCGCATAAATCAATGGCTTCAAATTCGCTGAGGTCCACAGGGATACAGAGTTCTAACAAGGCCGCACGAAAACCTTCCAATTCTTCCAAGCTAATGCTACGCATCATAAATACGGTTAAAAAGGCAGCGATTTGTGAAGGATTGTACTTACCGTCGGCAATATTGATGATGACCTGTCGTGCTTGTTCACGGGTCAGTTGTTCGTGCTGAATGAGTTGATTGAGAATTGCTTTCATATACTGCTGTTGATCCAGTTGGCTAAAATAGTTTTTCCGAGGGGGGTCAATACGGATTCAGGATGGTATTGAACCGCCCGGACGTCATAGGTTTTGTGTCTTAAAGACATCAACTGTCCGTCCTCATCTATTGAGGTGGCTTCCAAGCATTCCGGCAATGGCTTAGCAACTACCCAGGAATGGTAACGTCCAACTTCAAAGTCTCGAGGAAGTCCTTTAAAGAGGAGGTCTTCTTGAATTACTTTAATCGGAGTGGCAATGCCGTGGTATACTTTATCTAAATTGATAAGCGAGCCTCCGAAAACTTCTCCAATAGCTTGTTGTCCTAGACAGATGCCTAATATTTTTTTGGTGGGGGCATAGCGGGCTATTGCCGCTTTGAGGAGGCCTGATTCGTCTGGGATTCCGGGTCCGGGGGACAGCAGAATTAACGGGTATCCCTCCAGTTCATCTAATTCAAATTGGTCGTTTCGCTTTACCGTAACCTCACAATTCAGTTCTTCTAAATAGTGGACTAGATTGTAGGTAAACGAATCGTAATTATCGATAACAAATACTTTTTTCATGGGTACTAAACTTTCTCGGCTAGGCTTAAGGCCTTATCTAAGGCACCTAATTTATTGTAAACTTCTTGTAATTCATTTTCTGGAACGGAATCTGCTACGATGCCCGCACCTGCCTGATAGTGCAATTGATTGTGCTGGCTTAAAAACGAACGGATGATGATGGCATGATTGAAATTTCCCTCAAAATCAAGGTAGCCAATCGCTCCCCCGTAAAAATTTCGCTTGGTTTTTTCGTAGCGGTCAATCAGTTGAAGGGCTTTGTGCTTGGGAGCCCCACTAAGTGTTCCTGCAGGAAAGGTATCGGCCACCACCCGAAAGGTTTTGGCGGCAGTTTTCATCTTACAACTCACCTTGGAAACCAAGTGTATCACGTGGGAATAAAACTGGATTTCTCTGTTTTTTTCTACTACTACAGCCGAACCGTTTCTACTTAAATCATTACGTGCCAGATCAACCAACATCACATGTTCACTGTTTTCCTTTGGATCCTTGGAAAGTTCTAAAGCCGCGGCCGCATCCTCCTCATCATTTCCAGTTCGTTTAAACGTACCTGCGATGGGATGAATTTCGGCCTTGCCGTCCTGCACTACCAACTGAGCCTCAGGCGAACTGCCAAATATTTTAAAATCACCGTAGTCAAAATAAAATAGGTAAGGAGAAGGATTGATAGAGCGCAGGGTGCGGTAAACGTTGAAGTCGTCTCCTTGAAAGCCTTGACTAAACCTTCTGGACAATACCAATTGAAAAACATCACCACGATAGCAGTGTTGTTTGCCTTGGGCTACAAATTCTAAAAATTCTGCATCGGTGAGGTTGGAACTTTTCGCTCCC
Organism: Algoriphagus sp.; assembly: GCA_023255285.1. Lineage (GTDB taxonomy): Bacteria > Bacteroidota > Bacteroidia > Cytophagales > Cyclobacteriaceae > Algoriphagus. The sequence continues at coordinate 714 of JALRIY010000256.1, read as the reverse complement.
TTTTTTACAAAACTAAATTTACTTTGCTGCTTCCCGTTGATGAGTTGTTCTAGTTTTTCTAGATTGTGTTTTCCCTCGATACTATGGGAAAATAGATGGGCTTCGTGATTGAACAAGCTGATGGCGATGATGTTCTGATACACGGCATAATAAATTTCTGGAATGGCTTGTCCCTTTTTCTCCTTGTTTAATTCAATTTGTTCAAAATACTCCACGGCATCGTGGGCAATATATCCAAAGATTCCATTGCTTATAAATTTAAATGGAAAACGTTTCGTTTTAAATTGTTGTGAAAACGTGTGGATTTTTTCGGGGATATCCGTCTCTTGGGTTACCTCAATACAGGTTGAACTTCCGTCGGGGTAGTGGGTAGTTAATTTGCCGTTTTGTAAGGATATGCTGGCAATGGGATTGCAGCAGATGTAAGAAAAATCATTGTTATTGGCATGGTAATCACTGCTTTCAAGTAATAAGCTGTGCGGAAAGACATCCCTTATTTTTAGGTAGACACTAACCGGGGTAAGGGTGTCAGCCAGTATTTTTTTATGTTCAGATTGAAGAGAATATGACTTCATTTTAGCTCAATTAAAAAAGGCTTGTCGTGATGACAAGCCTTTTATATTTATAGTAATACTATAGGAGCTCTGTTCACGACGTCTGACGTAAATTATTCCACCACCAAGTATTGTTTGTTATTGTTTTCATATTGATATT
>JALRIY010000255.1 GCA_023255285.1 Algoriphagus sp. | reverse complement strand
GATCATACGTCCAATCAGGTTGATATGGTTTGTATGGCATAGTTGGTACAGGTGGAAACACTACTTGATCAGTCTCTTTTAGAAGAATGATAGTTTCTTGAATAGAAATGATACCGTCTTCTCTGAGTTGAGTTACAATACTCGTCTTTTCAAGCTGATTGTTTAACAAAGTATCAGCCATACCAACAGTGATGTGGCCTTGTTCTAGTAGTCGTGCAACTATTTGATCTTTCATGTTTAAGTTAATTTAAAGGTTATACCCTAACCTCTCGGGTTTGTTTCAAAAAAAATGCAGCCGAAGCTGCATTTTTGCGGAGAGGGAGGGATTCGAACCCCCGGTACCTCGCGGTACAACGGTTTTCAAGACCGCCGCGATCGACCACTCTGCCACTCCTCTAAACGTATCGATAGGTCATCGAGTGTGCAAAAATAGTCGCTTTCCCTAGTTATGCCAACACCTTGATCGCTTTTTATTGTAAGTGCTTGATTTTTTTGATGTTATTTTTCAAACCAGGAGATTAAGTGATCCAAAAAAGAACCAGCTCTTTCGTCTTTTTAAAAGTCAATAAACGGAGTAGTAGCTTACTTCAGACCTTCTTTGGAGAGAAACTTTTTTAAATTGTCCCGTGCTCGTTGCTTTTCCTCCGCTAAGTCAAAACTCACATTCACTTCAAAACAGACCAAAACGATTACCGAAGTCAGGTATAGCCAAAGCATTAATGCGATGATTGTACCGATCGAGCCATACAACTTGTTGTAGCTTGAGAAATTTTCTAAATAAAAAATAAAACCGTAAAAGGAAAGTGTAATTAGAAGTCCTGCAAGTTGAGCCCCTGTAGAAAAGAAATGCCATTTATCATGAATGGCAGGGGCAAACCGGAAAATAAAAGCCGAAGTCAAATAAAATACTGCAAGAAGAATAAAAAATTTGAGCGTATTGAATAGAAATATCACGAAGCCACTGGAAAACAAATGGGTCTCTTCCAAGGCTTCAATCCACAAACCTCCAACGATCATGACGGTACTTGCAGCAATCACAGTAATGACTAAGATGAATACTATTGCCACGGCAATTGCCCGAGCAGTAAACCAGCCCCGATTTTCCTTGGTTTTGTAAACAGCATTGAAGGAGTTCATCATGGAAATTACTCCTTGTGTGGAGGCAAATAGTGCAAAGAAAAAGCCTAAGGAAAGCAGACTTTGTCGGGGTCTAGATATGATGTCCAACAAAGTGGAGGCTACGGTTTCATACACCGCTACCGGAAGGATACCCTCTACAAAGGAAAGGATGTTACTCGTGGTTACCACAGGAAAAAAATCCTGTAAATAAGGGATTAGATTTAGTAAAAATAAAAGCAAGGGAAATAAGGCGATGGTGTAACTAAAGGCCATGGAGCCTGCCCGCTCGTTTATATCGTCTTTTTTTAGTTGTTGTATAAATATCCGAATGACATCGTACAGGTTTTTACTTTTGCTACCAAAATGAATTTTCTTCAATACTCTCGCCTTCAATTGCAATCGAATACGCCATTTTAAAATTCGTTCTTGGAGCACAGCTGCGTAACTTAGTTAAAAATAAGGGCTTAGTAGTTCAATTAACTCCTTTGGAGGTCGGGTAGGCTGGTGATTTTCCTTTTTTAAAAAAGCCAATGTGGTCCAAGCCCGTGCAATTTGTTCGCCCTCCTCATTACTTACCTCATAGTCAAATCGAATTTTTACTCCTGGAAGGTCCGAGATCAGGGTATGAATGGTGAGCAAGTCATCGTATTTGCCTGGTTTAAGATAGGTGATATGGCTTTCTAGGACGGGCATTAAGATTCCGCCGTCTTCCATTGTTCGGTAGGAAAAACCTACGGATCGCATGGCTTCTACACGAGCTACTTCAAAGTACATGGCGTAATTGCCGTAATACACGTAGCCCATCTGATCTGTTTCAGCGTAGCGAACCCGGATTTGTGTTTTGGCCTTAAACATATTAGAAGATTTTCGCGGCGTTTAATGCCTTTTGGTAACGTCTTGCATTGTTGAGGTGCTCGTTGTAGGTAACAGCAAAAGAATGGTAGCCCGAAAAATCCTCTTTAGCACAAAAATAGAGGTACTTGTGTTGCTCCGCAGTTAATACCGCATTCAAAGAATTGATATCTGGAAGGTTGATTGGTCCTGGGGGGAGCCCCAGATTTTTATATGTATTGTAAGGACTGTTGATTTCCTTATGCACATTTAAAATGCGCTTGAGGCTAAAGTTACCTATTGCGTAGACTAGGGTAGGATCTGCTTGGAGTGGCATTTGCGTACGAAGTCGGTTTAGGTATACACCCGCAATCCTTGCTCTCTCGTCAGCCTTTTGGCTTTCTGCTTGTACAATTGAAGCTAGGGTGCTAACTTCTTTTTGACTCAAGCCCAAAGCCAAAGCTTGCTGTTTCCGCTCCTCAGTCCAAAATTTCTGATATTCTTGATGCATCCGCTCAAAAACCCCTTCTGCCGAAGTATTCCACCAAAATTCATAGGTATTAGGTAGAAATAAACTTAGGATAGTTTCCTCCTCAAAATCAAATCGACGGATGTATACCGAATCCCGAATTAATGCTAAAAACTGTTCCTCGCTTACCTCCAAATTGGCAGTGATTTTTTCTGCAAGCTCTTCCTTAGTCCGGATGGTATTGAAAGTTACCCTAACTGGCACCTGATCACCAGCGCGAAGCATACGGACTAAGTCAAGATTATTCATATTGGGATCTACCTGATATAGCCCTGGCTTCACTGCCTCTTGATAACCTAGTAGCTTTGCCACAAAACTAAAGCTTAAGGCATCGTTTATTACTTTATCGTCGTAGAGTTGGGTGGACACTTGAGAAAAAACAGCATTTGAAGGAATTTTTAAAAAATAAGATTTTTGATTGTCCCGCAGTGTGTTGGCACTAAGAAATACCTGGTAAAAGTAAAAGGTCATGGTGATGGCCAATACCGAGCCTGAAATCAGGAGGACCAGGAGCAGTTTTTTGTGCTTCTCGAGTTGCATAGATACAAAAATAGAAAATAATGATTCTCTGCAATCGAACAAGCGATTCAAAATCCTTAGAACCTGCACATAAATGTCTCTAGGCTGTCCACAGTTCGCTGCTTCCTTCTTAAATCGAATTAAAAATGGCATTTTTGTAATCTTCTAGTATTAAAAAAATACTTTATCTGATTATCCGCTTTT
>JALRIY010000254.1 GCA_023255285.1 Algoriphagus sp. | reverse complement strand
GGTGGATTGAATTCGTTCCAAGCGAACCCCTCCTGTCATCAGGAAGCGGTCAGAGAAACGGAAAACCTGCTCCGCAAATGCCGCGAAGTTGGTGTTTGAAAAGTCAAGGTCACGCGCAAATAGGCCAGCAGGAATATGAAGATCCAGGTCGCTACCTGTGGTGCCTCTTCCCAACTGCTTTCTATCGATGTGCCCATCAAAGTAGCGCAATCCAGCAACTAGCGATTGCTCTTTTCCAAATAGCATGTAAGAAGTACTGAGGCGAATTTCAGACCCGTAGGTGGTGTAAAAATCCCGGTCCACTTGACGATTCCCAAAGTCATCCTCTACATAGATGGGGCGCATAAAGCCCACACTGTTGCGCTCCGCAAAGGTACCAAAGGCCTTCCAGCTGAGCTTGGTCTTTGGGGAAACCAGGTACTCGGCGGATACTGAGGGAATGTACCAGGGGGTACTGAACCAGTTTCTACTTCGTGTACTTTGGCGAGCATCCCCTTCAAATTGTGAATCAGTCAACCCACCCGGCTGCTGGGAAGCAGTAGTCATGTAGGTCATTTCAGCCCCTAGCTTGAGGCGGTTGCTCGCAGCATAATTTACCTCCAAATGAACGTGGTCGGTGTCAAAAGCCCCATGTTCCCTCCATCCCTGACCTGTACGTTTTTGATAATAGGCCGTATAGCTCCATTTGCCTTCTGTACCTCCTAAGTAATTGAAGGAACTGAGCAGGCCATTGCTCCCTACGGTAGTGACCATCTCTGCAGTAAAGCGGGTGGAGGCGTCCGGCTTGCGTAGGACAAAGTTCAACAAGCCTCCAAACTGTGAGCCATACTGCAGGGAAGAAGCCCCACGTACGATTTCGATTTGCTCTACCACTTCCAAAGGAGGGGTAAAATAGGCTTCTGGGTAGCCCATGGGATCTGGCGTGATGTCGTAACCATTCATGCGCACGTTAAATTCCCAGGAGCGATTGGGGCTAAGTCCCCGACTAGCTACACCCAGCTGTATCCCTGAACCGTCGTTTTCCCAAATGCTGATTCCTGGAGTTTTAGAAAATACCTGTCGGCTGTTGTTCATAGCCAGGTTGGCATTCAATTCTCCAATGCGAATCACCTCGTTTTTCTTTCCCGCATTGATGCGGTAGTCGGCCACTTCAGGCAGGTGACCCTGCCCCTGAATTCCTCTGCTGGAAGAAATACTAAATTCCCCAAGTTCGAGAACAGCTTCTTGCAAGACCACATCCACTTTTTGCTGGGCATTTGCTGCTAGGTCAATCTCCTGCGTAAATGATTGAAATCCAACTTGGCTGACTACCATCTGGTAGGTTCCTGCTGGAATATCCTTGAGGATATAAGTGCCCGTACGGTCCGACTGTACCCCACGAACAGTTCCTTGTAAGTATACAGAAACACCCGGCAGAGGCCGCCTCTTTTCATCTAGTATGGTACCAGAAATTGAATTTTTCTGAGCGAATGTGCTTGCGGTGGCAAGCAAAAAAATAAGAAAAAACAAGTTAGGGCCAAAGATTTTCATATATTTATTTAGACTTATTACAAATAATAATACAAACATAAGCTAGGAAGTGTTTCGAGTCAATTTTTATTTAGACTTTTTCTAATTAATATTTTTATTCTTCTCCAAAACTTCCCTTATCCAAAAAAAAACACTTTAAAATGGCCTAAACATCCATTTTGAGACATTAGGGGAGTTAGCCATTCCTTTATTCTAGTGCGCCCCATCTTGATTTTACTTGGATTTACCTGTAGCTTAACTCAAAAACTACCTGATGTCACTCCGTTTTTGCTGCTTCTTTTTTCTACTGCTGTGCCACTACTCCCTCGTTGCGCAGGAAAAAATTCCCGTATTCACCAGCGGACAAGAGGGACATGCCACCTACCGCATCCCCGCCATCATCCCACTTCCAAATGGAGACCTGCTGGCCTTCGCCGAAGGTCGTGTCAAGGGCAGTGCGGATTTTGGAGACATCAACCTCGTCCTCAAACGAAGTAGCGACCGTGGACTATCTTGGTCACCCTTACACACGCTCGTAGACTACGATAGCTTGCAGGCAGGCAACCCCGCACCCGTCGTAGACCTATTGGATCCCGAACATCCTCAAGGGGTAGTCTACCTTTTTTACAATACAGGCAACAACCACGAGTACGAGGTACGCCTCAACCAAGGCCTCCGTGAGATCTGGGTGATCAAATCCTACGACCTAGGGTCTTCCTGGACTAGTCCTGAAAACATCACCACGCAGGTACACCGCCCTAACCATCCGGCAGCAAACCCAGCCTACACCCATACCGCCGACTGGAGACATTATGCAAATACCCCCGGCCATGCCATTCAATTGACTGAAGGCGCACTCAAGGGAAGACTCTATGTGGCGGCCAACCATTCGGTAGGCGATCCCCAAGAACGCTTTCGAGAGTACCGAGCCCATGGGTTTTACAGCGACGACCATGGCAAAAGCTACCAGCTCTCCGAATCGCTTACGTTTCCTGGTTCGAACGAGTCCACCGCCGCAGCCCTCAGTGGGGATCGCCTGCTCATGAGCGTGCGCAATCAAGAGGGAACGGTGCGGCAACGGATCTTAGCCTACTCCTCGGATGGGGGCAGTACGTGGGAGGAGGAGTATTTCGAACCCCAACTTCCCGACCCTGTTTGTCAGGGAGCGCTTCTCGCGCTGGGTACTGAACACGGAAAAACAGTCCTAGCCCATTCAAATGCAGCGGATCCCAAGGACCGAAATCACCTGACCGTAAAAATTTCTCGAGACGAGGGCCGCACCTGGGATCATTCCATCCCCATCGACTCCACCTCGGACCCTAAAAAATCCTCCTGGACTGCCTACTCAGACTTGGTGCTCCTAGATCCCAGTACATTGGGAATCCTATACGAGCGAGACAACTATCGGGAGATTATTTTTTACGCCTTTCCCTGGTGTTAGCACAGTTAGATGGGTTCTCAAAGACCTCAGTCTTTACTTTACCACCTTTAAAATCCGATTAAAAATCTCCGTATTGGAATACACCCCCCTGAATTCTCCAGAACGCGCTCCATAGGCAAAAATAGGGACTAGGATACCCGTATGGTCGTCGCTGTGAAAGGCCAACTCCACTTCCCGCTTGGCCACATTTCCTTGAGGAATCGTGACTCCGCCTGTTTCGTGATCTGCTGTGACCAGCACCAAGGTACCTGGATGCGAATCTGCATAGCGAAGCA
>JALRIY010000253.1 GCA_023255285.1 Algoriphagus sp. | reverse complement strand
CTTCCCAGCACCATGCGAGGGGATTGCGATCCATCAATTCGGTGTAAGCAAACACGGTGAGGAAGACGAATCCACCGTAGTAAAAGATGCCAGGAGCCCCAATTGCTGCCAAATTGGAAAATAGATAGCTTAAGAGAAGCAACAAAACAATTAACTGTCCGAAACTCCAAATTCGCATCCCAGCGTTGAGTTCTGGGTTGTATTTGTCAAAATGATACACATCCTGAATCTTGGCTATCGGATGCTTCGCTGCCACATCACTGGGTCGCCAACCCAACGGCATAAACCAAATTTTCAGTTTATCTCCCCAGTTTTTGGCACGCCAGGCATCCTGAATCAAGAGCCACAGGTGCATGAAATTGATTTTAATAGGATTCCAGGTTTGAACTGGTCGAGTGACCCCATAGACCGCAGGAATATCGACTCTTTCTTCTTGAAAGGTTCCAAACCACTTGTCCCAGAAGATAAAAATCTGACCGTAGTTTTTGTCCAAGTATTCGGGATTGATTGCATGGTGTACCCGGTGATGGGCTGGGGTGACAATTATTTTCTCAAGAAAACCCATGGATCGAATGTGCTGGGTATGGTACCAAAACTGCGCAAATAAATGCAAAGGGGCTACCACACCAATTACTTCAGGGGGAACTCCCAGAAAAGCTGCTGGCATTAGGAAAATCGCAAAAATTTTAAAGATGGAAGAGATGCTTTGACGGAGGGCGCAAGCAAGGTTAAACTCTTCTGAAGAATGGTGCACGATGTGATTGTTCCAAAAGATATTGTACTCATGGGCAATGCGATGAGTCCAATAGCCTGCAAAGTCCAAGGCAAAAAAAGCAATGACATACACCGCCCAAGAGGCCTCAATGGTGAAAAAGGAGAATTTGGCAAAGAGCCATTGATAGGAAATAACCGCCACACTCAGCCCAAGTACATCTTTGGTGACATTGGTGATGCCCGAACTCAAACTTGCAATCATGTCAGTGACAGGAACAGTATCTTTTCCTTTCCAGATACCCCAGGCTTTTTCAAGAAGTACTAGCACAAAAAATGCTGGCATTGCAATCAATAATATCTGTCCATACGCTTCCATAACTTCCTTGTATTTGCTTTAAATTTATTGATAAACTACTATTCAATCAACTTTTGTTTGGATTTGCGGTAACTATCCTGAAAAAATCAGTTCTTGCAATCCTAAAATCACCTGATTTCATCCCTTTCGTATGAAGATTCCAAGTTTGGCCGCCTTAAAAAAGGAACTTACCTACCTCAATGAGCAGGAGTTAAGTAGCTTAATTGTAGAATTGAGTAAATTCACTAGGGACAACAAGGCATTTTTATATTTTAAACTTAACGAAAAAGATCAGCCAAATTTATTTGTTGATTCAGTCAAGGAAGAACTCGCTGAGTTATTTCAAACGGCCAACACCACTTCTTTTTATTTGACTAAAAAATCAGCCCAAGGTATTCGAAGGAAGTTAAACAAAGCGCTAAAGTTTAGCACGAATAAAACAGATCAAATTGAATTGATTCTTTTCTTCTGCGATAAAATGAAAACCTATGGGTACTTGAAGTTTAATCATCCAGTGATTTCCAAACTTTTTCAAATGCAGATTCAAAAAGCAGAAAAATTGATTCTTAAGTTGGAAGATGACCTACAATATGATTACACACAACTTCTTGAACAGATAAATTAGTAGGATTATCCGTAATCGTGCCAGTGGCTCAGCTCCTCTATTTAAAATTGCGGAATCGTTGATAGACCACAGTCAACGGCCCACAACTCACCTAATTGAACCTCAAACCCTTTTTTCTTTGGTTAGTGGTGAAAAAACGGATAATCAGATAAACTAAAAAGCCACCCATTTCTGGAAGGCTTTTTAGTATAGTAAGGTTATTTTAATTCACTATTTATTTTTTCGGGTAGTACCGAATTTAACTTTTTCAAGTCGGTCTCTACAAGTTGCTTTAATTGTTCAAGCTGGGTTGTCAATTCTAAGGATAATTCTTCAAAAACCTTGTAAGCTGCATTTGTTGGCTTTGATTGGCCTGTTTCTACACTTCGTTGTAGGGATGCCAATCGATTATTAAGTTTGATTGGAAAGTTCAAAGGGTCCTGAGGACTCTGATTTTTAACTTGATAAAGTGCTTCCTCTACCTCAGACAACTTTGAAACTAGGTCATTTATTCGTTTCCTGGTTGAATTGTTTACCTTTCCATTCAATGCCAAAGCTTGCTCCTTTATTTTTCTGATTTGAATTACGGCTTCATTGGCTGCTGACACTTTATCACGAATTTGTATGGCCAAATCAAATTGGTTTTGAATATCAGCCACAGATACTCCTTCTAGATTCGGATTCATTTCTAACTTAAACTGACTTTCTTTTTCTTGACCCAATGCCGTTATTTTCACCCTATATTCTCCAATAGGAGCAAGGGGACCACGTTGAGGTCTAGCGCTCCAAATAATCATGCCCTCAAAAGTGGTTGCACCTGGATACCTCATATCCCAGGTAAAGGTGTTGATACCAGCCTTTGTACTCGGCACGTTGCGATCTTTGCTCTCCTTTTTGCCTGTAGTTTTTGCCACTAGAGATCCTGATTGATCAAAAATTTCAATATTAACTTCTTCAGCCTCTTCAGGTAAATAATATTGAATGGCAGCATTGTAAACACCACGGATTGCATCAGCTGGTTGAAATAAATAAAGCTCTTTTTTCGATAAGGCAGTTTGGGCCTCTCTCAAAGGTCGAATATCATCTAAGATCCAAAAACCACGGCCGTGGGACCCCAACACAATGTCATCATTTTTTAATACCAGATCACGTATAGGGGTATCAGGCAAATTTAGTTGTAGCGATTGCCAGTTTCCACCATCATCAAAAGAAATGTAAACTCCATGTTCCGTAGCTAAGTAAAGTAGCCCCGGCTTCACTAAATCTTCCCGGATGGCTCGGGCAAAATGTCCCTCATGAACTCCTATGGTAATTTTTGTCCAGGTCTTCCCATAGTCACTCGTTTTAAAGACATAGGGTTCACGGTCATTTACCTGGTACCGATTTGCCGCTAAATAAAGCGTCCCTGGCTTAAATTTACTTTCTTCAAGAATACTTATTCGCGAAAACTTAGGTAGTTCAGTAGGGGTAATGTCTTCCCAAGATTTTCCTCCATTTTGAGTGATATGAACTTTGCCGTCATCAGATCCTGCCCATAGGGTGTTTACATCATAATGGGAGGG
>JALRIY010000252.1 GCA_023255285.1 Algoriphagus sp. | reverse complement strand
AAAGCGGTAGCCAAGGCGGCATTCACCAAAATCAAGGAAAGAACCGCCGCTTTAACTGACTTGCCGATGTAGCGCGGTTCTTGAGTTCGAATCGCTTTCAAAAGGGGCGGAAATAAGCGGTAACCCAAAAAGGCTAAAAAGGGCAAAATTTGAAGGTATCCTGGACTTTTTTGGTAGGCCAAAAGAAAAAGGGCTACGAAAATAACCGCATACATAGCTCCTCCGAGGAATAGCGCGTTGCGATTTTTTCCATGAACTTCCCCTCTACTGATTAACGTAATGGCTGCCACATAGACCAGTGGAAGTAGCCCTAAGTACCAGTTGCTCTCTAGCAAGGCCGGCATTACAGCGATGCCTAAGAGAAGATTCCCTGTCCGACACAAGCCCATGTTGATGGGTCCAAAAAAGACCTGATGCTTGCCCCAATAATCGTAGAGCAAGGCGCATGCAGCCACGCAAATGGCAAGACCTCCTGCAAGTGGGTTGACTTGAAACGCACAGACAATCCCCGCTAAAAGTAGAAGTGAGGCCATTGCAATCGCCCCTTTTTTGGAAACTCGCCCGCTCGGGATTGGGCGCTCGGGACGCTCGATCGCATCCAGCTCTGCATCAGCAATGTCGTTAAATGCCACCCCTCCACCATACAAGCCGATGGTGCTTAGCGAAAGCCAAAATAGGTTCCACCAGTACGTTTGATCTCCATAAATCCAATTGGTAGCCATCCCATCCCAAGCTCCAGCGATAGCAAAACCTGCCCAGATATCCGCCACTGCTGTCACCACATTGGCGGGACGAGTGAGTTGGAGATAAGAAAAAAGCTTACTGGCCATCGGTTAGTTTTCTACGCGGTCATCAGGACCCTCTACGCGGGGAACCTGACCGCCACGAAGCACGGAGTTCCCTCCCAGTTTTTTGGTTTGATCAATGGGTGCGGCCTTGAGCCAGTCATCCTCATGCATTTGCCCACTCAAACCAAATACAGTGAGTGCATTTTGATAGGTAGTCAAGCGGACATGCTCCTCCGGCACCCCCATTTTGCGCATCAAAGCGGCAGTCTTCGGCACAGCAATCGGATCAGAAATCCCCCAATCTGCCGCAGAGTTCACAATGATTCGCTCTGGACCATACTGCTTGACGATTTCCACCATTCGCTCAGAACCCATTTTGGTATGTGGATAAATGGTAAATGCTGCCCAAAAGCCTCGATCCAATACCTCTTTGACTGTTTCCTCATTGTTGTGGTCGACTACCACCCAATACGGGTCCATTCCGTGCTCTACCGCTACATCCATGGAACGGGTCGTGCCCTTCTTTTTGTCGCGATGAGGGGTATGGATCAACACAGGCAGCTCCACTTCCTTGGCTAGCTCGAGTTGGAGGCGATAAAAACGATCCTCCGCTTCAGTTTGGTCGTCGTAGCCAATTTCCCCGATCGCGACTACCCCTTCCTTACCCGCATAGAGGGGTAGGAGTTCCATCACCTGTTCGGCCAAGGCTACATTGTTGGCCTCCTTGGAATTGAGCCCCATGGTGCAGTAGTGGACGATGCCAAACTGGCTTGCACGGAACCGCTCCCAACCTACCAAGGTGGAAAAATAGTCTTTGAAGGAGCCCACTTCGGTTCGAGGCTGCCCCAGCCAGAATGCGGGTTCGATCGTAGCCACAATGCCTGCTTTGCGCATGGCTTCGTAGTCGTCAGTAGTCCTGGAAACCAGGTGAATATGGGGGTCTATGTACATTTCCATCAGTAGATGCGAGGGTATTTGGGTGAATTTAGCGGTTGATGAGCGATTAAACTCGATTTTTTTGAAATTCTATTCCTAGGTCTTCCCAGCCATAGGCAGCGGTAGCACAGGCTTCTTGAAGCAAGGGATAGGCATTCAAGAGTTCTTTGGCAGGAGCAAAGTCACTCTGGTACGCAGCCAAAGCACCCGCTTTTTGCTCCATCCGATCCGAAGATGCCAGCACTTTTTTCAGATCTTCCATGTACTGGGAACCCATAAATGGAACGATTAGGCGCCAAACTTCTGGCATCACTGCCCTGCCGGCAGCCCAACGCTCGTGGGCAAAGTCCGTGGCCATGGCTGCAAGTGCCGCATTGCGTCGACGGTCTAGGTCTTGGATGAGGTAGAGCGGGCGCTGCATAAAGATGGCTTTGAGAACCAGCTGATTCCAGTTGGCCTCCGGGAAAAAGCGTGCCGGGTAGGGATTGCGCAGCGCGATGGCATCAAAGATCAAAGATATATTTGTGCGGCAGCCTTCAATTGCTCGAGGCAATAGGCCTTCTGGATTGGGCATGAGTGGCAAAGCCGCATAGAGTGCCTGTTGCTCGTACATATCTCCTGTTTCAAAGAGTTGCTGCAGGATGGCCAACCAAGCTTCATTCTGGAAGGGCAACTGAAGTACTAGGTAAATCCGAGCCACTTGAAGGCTGTCCCAGGCAGTAGGGTCGACTCCCTCGAAAACAGGTAAGGCTGATTCTTCCTTCCTGGAAATTACCTCTTTTTTAAAATACCGAGAGGCACGGGAAAAGGCAAGAAAGAAGGAATTCGGGGAACTGGCGCCCTTAATTTTTTCGGCTTGCTCCGCCAACCAGGTGATGGAAGCAGGTTCCGCATTTGCTTCTAAGGCCTTTTTTAATAATTCTTGAATCGGAGCTGTTGCCATGGGGAGATAGATTTACCAAACTTCTACGTAAAGAAACTCGAACCCGAAGAAAAATCCATCCCATTTTAGACAAATGGAGGAAAAAAAATTTATCAACAGTCTACAGTTAACAGATGACAGCTCATCTAAGGGACCTTCAAGCCTTGTTTTCTTTGGTTCGCAATAAAGCAGTTTTATTCAGTAATCACCCACTTTATCATTAAAACCAACTGGCTGTAGACTGTTAGCTGAATTATCCACCAGCGGTTTCATAAAAATTGAAGTTAATCCCTAGTTTTAGGAATTAAATACACTTGCTATGAAAATACGTAACAGTTGGTGCCTAGGTCTTGTGTTTTTTGTTGCCTTCCAAGTACAGGCACAAAACCAAGTCATCGATGCCATTATCAAAGAAGCAACCGAAAACTCTAAACTGGAGGTCCTTGCACATGAAATCATGGATGGAGTAGGCCCTCGCTTGGTCGGCTCCCCACAGATGCAAAAGGCCCATGACTTGGCCGTCACTACCTACCAGAGTTGGGGCATTCCTGCCCGCAACGAAAAGTGGGGGGAATGGAGAGGTTGGGAAAGAGGCATCACCCACATTGACATGAT
>JALRIY010000251.1 GCA_023255285.1 Algoriphagus sp. | reverse complement strand
CCCATTACGGATTTCATTTCTATCCAATGCCCCAGAAGCATAATGACAATTAAGCTGGCCAATTCCCAAAAGAATATTTTTCCATCCAGGCCAAAAACGACTGCCGAGCTATAGAAATAGGCAACTGATATAGCTAAAGCAATCAGCGTCATCATTCCCGGAGCTTTCTTTTTTATTTCATCAGCCAATCCTTTCAAAAACGGCCAGCCTCCATAAAAGAAAATGACAGATGAAAGGATAAACTGAACATATCTGTCTCCGTTGAAACGAAGCTGATAACCCAATAACTCTTGAATCATTGGTGCTAGCACAATGATGGGTAGTGTGATGATCAAAGAAATCCAAAATCGCTTTTTGAAATCCTCAATCATGTGTTCATGATGTCCGTGATGGTCACTATGCGACTGATGTTGACCAGAGTGGTGGTCATGGTTGTGATGATCATGGCCATGACTATGATTTTCGTGCGTATGATTATGATGTTGATGTTCCATGATTATTTCATTTTAGCTGTGATATAATCGAGTTCTGCTATTGCTATGTTGTAATCAGACAAGGCAGTAGCTTTCATTTTTTGATACTTTAGAATTTGTTGTTGCATTCTGAGGACCTCTTCAAAGTCCTTTCCTGAATTGCCATAAGCGGTAAAAAGTAGATTCAAAGACTGCTGAGACGTTATGATCTGATCTTCATAAAGTATGATTTGGTCGAGTTGCTTTTGAATTTCGAACCAAATCATTTCATAAGTGCTTGTAAGTCTGTTTACCGCATCTTCTTTTTGTAGTGCATAAGATTCCTGCATCAGTTGGGCTTCCTTCTGAGCTGCCTTGTATTTACCTCTGAAAATAGGGAGGCTCATAGTCACCATCGGCATCAATACGTCCTGACCATTATCAGGAACAGACATATCTGTTCGTTGGCCAACAATGACATAATCTAAGCCTACACCGATTTTAGGCATACCTTGTTTGGTTGCGGCTAATTCCTGAGCTTCACTTGCCTTTATTTTTAAGTCCAACTCATCGAGTAATGGATTGGAAGTCAATAGAGAATCCCTGCGATAGGTTACAGGCAAGTTTTCTACATACAAGGAATCCTGAACGATAATTGTCTCGTCTTCCTGTCGATTCAGTAGTTTGTTGAAACGGGTTTCAAGTGGCTTTTTCTTTTGCTCCAAAATGGACAAATTGGTCGCTGCATCTTTGAGCGTTATATCTACCCTTAATACATCGACCATTGCACCCTTTCCGTTCTGGAACTTTACTGATGCAATGTCCTTGTATGACGATAGAATACTGATGTTTTCATTTTCAATCTCCACCAGTCTTTTCAACTCATAAAGAGGGTAATATGCAGCAGCTACCTGATAAAGTAATTTGTTTCGAGCATCTAAAAACTCCTGATACTTCGCTTCTGCCATTAGTGTAGCAACATCTTCCTGAGCCTTTAGTGTACCAAACCATGGGAACATTTGTGTCAAAGAAAAACGTGCCCTTTGAGGGCCTACACGAGTTTCTACTGGAGATATAAAATAGCCAAAAGACAAATTTGGATCTGGTAAGCTGCTCACTTGTGCAACCCGTTCCATCGCTGCTTCAAAAGACTTGTATTTAGCCTGTAATCCCGGATTGTTTTCAGCAGCAATTTTGAAATATTCATCTAGAGATTGGGCATTTGCCAAAATGGAAAACCCCAAAGTGATGACTGTAATTATAATGTACTTTTTCATGATTGTGCTTTTAGGATTTTACGTTCTTCTCTCCAGCAATAGAGAACAGGAACAATGAAATAGGTAATTGCCGCAAACAACATCCCCCCGAAGGCTGGAATTGCCATTGGAATCATGATGTCAGATCCCCGACCTGTAGAAGTGAGAATAGGTAGTAAGGCGATAATGGTAGTAGCGGAGGTCATCACTGCGGGTTTTATTCTGCGCTTACCTGCTTCTAATGTAGCTTCTCTTATTCCCTTGATATTGTCAGTTTTGTTTCGTTCAAAACTCTGATCTAAATAAGTCGCCATCAAAACACCATCATCGGTTGCAATACCAAAAAGTGCTATAAAACCTACCCATACTGCTACGCTTAAATTGACGGTATGCATTTGAAATAGCTCTCGAATATTGGTGCCGAATAATGAAAAATCTACAAACCAATCCTGACCATATAGCCAGAGCATAATAAACCCTCCGCTAAATGCCATAGCAATACCTGTAAATACCATGAGCGAAGTAGAAACAGATTTGAATTGGAAGTAAAGAATGAGGAATACAATACCTAGCACCAGCGGAACGATAATGGATAGCCGTTTCTCTGCACGAACCTGATTTTCATAACTACCGGAGAATTTGTAGCTCACTCCAGAGGGTACGTTCAGTTCCCCTGAGTCAATTTTGCCTTGGATCGTCTTTTGAGCATCATTTACCACTGTGACTTCAGAAAATCCATCTCTCTTGTCAAAAAGGACATAGCCTACAAGAAAGGTTTCTTCGCTTTTTATAGCTTGTGGTCCTCGTATGTATTCAAAATCCACAATTTGGGAAAGTGGGATTTGCGCCCCCGTTGGTGTGGGCATGAGGATTTTTCCCAATGCTTCAGGATCGTCCCTTAATTCTCTTGGATAGCGAACTCTTACAGGAAAGCGTTCACGGCCTTCTACCGTAGAGGTTATTTTCATGCCACCAATAGCTGTCTCAATGGTCTGCTGTACATCTTCTATATTCAGACCATATCGTGAAATTTCATCCCTGTTAATGTTGAGATGGATATACGGTTTACCTACGATTCTATCTGCAAAAACGGCTTCTGCCTTTACCGATGGAACTTCTTTCAAAACATTTTCTAATTGTAGACCGAAGTTCTCTATGGTTTTTAGGTCTGGGCCATAGACCTTTATGCCCATAGGCGCTCTCATCCCTGTTTGGAGCATGACCAAACGGGTTTCAATCGGTTGAAGTTTAGGTGCAGAAGTAACCCCTGGTAATTTGGTTACATTGACTATTTCGTTCCAAATGTCATCGGGAGATTTGATGTGGTTTCGCCAATTGCGGTAATACTCACCATTTTCATCAGCAATTAATTCATTCGCCTCTATTCCTCGCTCCAAACCTTCTTCGTTGGTCAGAGTATCACCTGATCGGGTAATAAACCTATTGTCTTTATCTACCTTGAATCTCTGTCTGTGCCCTTTTTTATTGAGAATGTATTCGGATTTGTAATTGATAATATTCTCATACATGGATATGGGTGCAGGATCTAGTGCAGATTCTACCCGTCCCAGTTTG
>JALRIY010000250.1 GCA_023255285.1 Algoriphagus sp. | reverse complement strand
CCCTGCTAGTCTTCTACAGATTCCCCCAGGTATCGTTCGATTTGCGAGCGAAATACATCTACTGTAGCCAAGGTATCCGCCTCAGCACTGTGCGCATTTTCAAGTTTTTTTCCACAATAGAATTTGTAGGCTGCACTCAAGTTTCTTTTTTCCATCAAATGGAAGATCTTTTGTGCATCCAATAAGTTGCGCTTATCTAAGTCAAAGTCGATCCCAGAGCGCAGAAATTCCTCTACCAATAAGGGAATATCGTACTTAAGCACATTGAATCCTGCCAAATCCGACAACCCTATAAATTGAAACACTTCTTGCGCCAAGTCTTTGAAAAAGGGCTCATTTTTGAGGTCTTTATCGTATAATCCGTGGATGAGGGAAGCTTCTAGTGGAATGGGAACCCCTGGATTTACACGACGGGTATAAATTTGTTGGCCTCCGTCAGGATTCAGCTTGACAATCGAAATTTCCACAATTCGATCAGTAGAAACATTAGTGCCTGTTGCCTCTAAGTCAAAAAATGCAATGGAATTTTTAAGGTTGAGTTGCATAGGAAAGAAATTTGTGTTTGAGGGGTTCAAGGTTTAAGTTATCGTAATTTCCCGAACTCATGAGTAGGAGGTTGGTATCGGCATAGTCTTGAGCCAGCAAGAATTCGCTCAAGGTAGTGCTATCGGTAAAAAGGATCAGGTCTTTTCGTTGAAATCCTTCCCGAAGCATTTCTTCAGACATCAGTTCCAATTTTTTTAAAGCCACCGCATGCGGGTTCAAGTAGATCACTGCAGTATCGGCTAGGTCCATGCTGTGTGCATAGTTGGGTAGAAAGGCTTTGTTGAGTGAAGAGTAGGTATGAAGTTCTTGTACGGCGAGTAATCTGCGTTTTGGAAATTGATTTTTTACCGCGTTCACGGTGGCCTTCAGTTTGGAGGGTGCATGGGCAAAATCTCGAAACAAAACTCCTGAATTGTGTTGTACGAGGATTTCTTGACGCTTAGCAGCTCCTTTGAAAGTTTGAATTGAGGCGTAAAATTTTTCCCTTGAAAGCCCTAATGCCTCGCAAATATGAAGTGCACCTTGTAGATTTTGAAGGTTGTGCTCACCGAAAATTCCAATTTCTACTTCTCCGTTTGGAGTGATTAGGCTTGTTTTTCCATCAGTAATTTGTGAAGGATGTGCTTGGTAACCAATTTTTCCTCCAAGGCAAGGAGACTTTTCTGCTGCTTCCTTTACCAATGGATCTGCGCTGCAATAAATCAGGCAGCCTGAGGCCGGAGTTTGGTCTATCAGCATGGAAAACTGCCTTTTGTAATCCTCGAAATCTGGAAATACATTGAAATGGTCCCAAGCAATGCCGCTGACGAGAAGGATGTCGTGCTGGTAATGAAAAAACTTGGGAGTACGGTCTAGTGGAGAGGTAAGGTATTCATCTCCTTCGATGACAATGATGGGGGCTTCCGAGAGTCGAACCATTAAGTCAAAGCCTTCGATTTGTGCGCCGACCAAGTAATCAAAGTCCATGCCTTGGTTCTTTAAGACATGTAAAATCATGGAGGTAATGGAGGTTTTTCCGTGGCTACCAGCAATGACTACTCTTTTTTTATTCTCGCTTTGATTAAAAATGAACTCTGGAAAAGAAAATACGGGAATGCCCAATTCTTGGGCACGAATTAATTCTGGATTGTCAATTCGGGCATGCATACCCAGCAAGATACCGTCTAGTTGGGAATGGATTTTATCCGGAAACCAACCTTGGGAATCGGGAAGGATTCCTGCATTTTGAAGACGAGTTTTGGATGGCTCGTAGATTTCATCGTCGCTACCAGTGACTTGGTATCCTTTTTCCAAAAGTGCAAGCGCAAGATTGTGCATGACTGCGCCTCCGATAGCAATGAAATGGTACTGTTTCATAAACGTAAAATCCTTATTTTATTTATTCAAACTTAGGTAAAAAACCTTGCAGCGCATGTTTCAAGAAAGAATTGTTTTCCGAATTGATACCTAATTGGATTGGTTACGCGTTTTTCAAAAGGCCTGGTACATGCAAAGGAGGTGGTTTTTGAATTTCCCTAAGATTGCTCGTTCGTCCTGTTGATAACTTTGGGAAAAATTGTTTAAAACTCTTGCCTACTAGCTGGTAAATTTGAACTATGACTGATCCTACCTCATCCACTGGTCGCTACCGTAAAAAGCCTAATTTTGATAATCCTACGAACTTTTTAGGTAAAGTGCCTCCGCAAGCAATCGAACTTGAAGAAGCCGTTTTAGGCGCTTTGATGCTTGAAAAAGACGCCTTGACTTCGGTAATTGACATTTTGAAAGTGGAGAGTTTTTACAAGGAATCACATAAAGTGATTTTCCAGGCTATTCTGGATTTATTTACTGAAAGTATGCCCATCGACTTGTTAACTGTGACGACGCAACTTCGTAAAAACGGGGCTTTAGAAGTGGCTGGAGGGGCATTTTACATTACTGAATTGACATCAAAAGTAGCTTCTGCTGCTAACATAGAATTCCACGCCCGTATCATTACTGAGCAATCTATCAAAAGAGAGTTGATTCGGATCTCTTCGACCATCCAAAAAGATGCTTTTGAAGAAACCACTGATGTTTTTGAATTATTAGATGCGATGGAGCAATCTCTTTTTGAAATCTCCGAAAAGAATATTCGAAAAAATTACTCAAGTATGAGTTCGATCATGCGCGAGGCAATAACTGAACTAGAGGCTAGAAAAAATCAAAAAGATGGACTTACAGGTGTTCCTTCTGGGTTTACTGCTTTGGATCGAGTAACCTCGGGTTGGCAAAAATCCGATTTGGTGATTATCGCTGCGCGTCCTGCAATGGGCAAAACAGCCTTTGTGTTATCGGTGTTGCGTAATGCTGCTGTAGACCACAACCGTCCTGTGGCTATTTTCTCCTTGGAAATGTCCTCAGTCCAATTGGTTAATCGATTGATTTCTTCAGAAGCAGAGTTGGATTCGGAGAAAATCAAAAAAGGGTCCTTGGCTGATCATGAAT
Source organism: Algoriphagus sp. (assembly GCA_023255285.1). Classification (GTDB taxonomy): domain Bacteria; phylum Bacteroidota; class Bacteroidia; order Cytophagales; family Cyclobacteriaceae; genus Algoriphagus. The sequence continues at coordinate 285 of JALRIY010000250.1, read as the reverse complement.
GGGCTCAGTTGGTTCATAAAACAGCCAAATTATCTAAAGCGCCTTTGTTTGTAGACGATACACCAGCACTTTCTATTTTGGAATTGCGTGCGAAGTGTAGAAAGTTAAAAGCACAACACGCCATACAGATGGTGGTCGTGGATTACTTGCAGTTGATGTCATCAGGAAAGCGCGTCGAAAACCGTCAGCAAGAAGTTTCTGAATTCTCTCGCCACCTAAAGTTAATGGCGAAAGAATTGGATATTCCGGTTATCGCAATCTCACAGCTAAACCGTGGACCAGAAC
>JALRIY010000024.1:1707-17066 GCA_023255285.1 Algoriphagus sp. | reverse complement strand
TAGTTGGAATGTTGCTGCTTGGGTTAGTATTTGTACCCCTCAAGCGTGCTGCAGAAGCCATTCCAGTCGCTTCTCACCTCAATTCCTTGCGCTTGCGAGCCGCACAAATTGAGGATATTTCTTTCCGATCAGATCTTTTGCAAGCAGAGCAGACACGACTTCAAGCAGGCAGTAGCCCTGCCTCCAAGCAACTTCAAGAATTAGATCAGCTAGGTCTTTGGACCCAAAATCGACTCAACCTGCTTTATCTTCCCATCAACCTGCTCTTCTGGACCGATTTTATTCTTTTTCTCTGGCTGGCTGCTTGGAAAAAACGGGTAAGCAGTTCCCTCGTACAACTTCCAAAAACGCTGGAAAACTGGGAAGTGTGGGTGTCACTTGGCAGCTTTGAGGTGGAGGTCGGTCATCCCGGAATTCCTATCTGGAGCCAAGAACCTATCTTGGAAACTGAAAATGTTTTCCATCCACTCCTGCTTCCCACAATGGCGGTGGGAAATTCCCTTGCCTTGAACCCGAACCAGAAACTGGTTTTGCTTACTGGGTCCAATATGAGTGGAAAAACTACCTTTATGCGCACCCTAGGCATCAATGCCGTGCTGCTTAACCTAGGCCTCCGTCCTTTTGCAGATCGAATGACCTTAGGACCCTTGCAACTTTTTACCAGCATGCGCAATACCGATAACCTTGGAGAAAGCGTGAGTTCCTTTTATGCCGAACTTTCACGCATTCGTACGCTTTTGCAGCGTTTGGAACAGGAAGAGCCCATCTTTTTTCTCCTCGACGAGATCTTGAAAGGGACGAATACGCAGGATCGAATTTCTGGATCAGAGGCCTTAGTCGCCCAACTTTTACCTTCCCAAGGACTGGGACTGATCAGTACGCATGACATTGAATTGGCTGCCCTGGGTGAAAAAGAAGCACGAGTTCAGAATTATTCCTTCCATTCCGAAATCCAAGATCAGGAGATACTGTTTGATTACCGCTTGAGAGAAGGGGCCTGCCCGAGTTTCAATGCGCACAAACTGATGGAATTGATGGGGATTAAGTTTGACCGAACCAACTAGCATCGCGTTCCCTAAGTAGCAATTTGGGTCTGTTTAGCCCCTATTTTAAGATCTCCTATGCATTCTAGAGTGGGATTGCTCTAAATTCAGGTTTAATCTGTTAATTTTGAGACAGCTATGGAGCCAATTTATACACATCCCACATTAGGTGTACTCGGAGGAGGTCAACTTGGGCGCATGCTGATTCAGTCTGCGATCAACTACAATCAGGACATTCATATCCTAGATCCCGATCCAAATGCCCCTTGCAAAGACCTTGCTCAGCAGTTTACCGTTGGGTCTTTAAAGGATTTTGATCAGGTATATGCCTTTGGGCAGCACTGCGATGTGATTACCGTAGAGATTGAGTCGGTTAACACCGAAGCCCTTCAGAAATTGGCCGATGAAGGAAAAAAAGTATTTCCTCAGCCCCAGCTTCTGGCCTTAATTCAAGACAAGCGCAAACAAAAGCAATTTTATTTGGAGCATGGTATTCCTACCGCTGAATTTATCCTGACGGAAAATAGAGCCGAAGTCTTCGCAAATGCCTCCTTTTTGCCAGCAGTTAACAAACTTGGAAAGGAAGGGTATGATGGCAGGGGAGTACAAGTATTGCGTACAGCTGCTGATTTGGACCTGGCATTTGATGCTCCGGGGCTACTTGAAAAGTTGATTGACTTTGACAAAGAAATAGCGGTTACTGTGGCACGCAACGAGCGAGGAGAGGTAGTGGTCTATCCTGCTGTAGAATGTGCCTTTCACCCTACCGCAAATTTGGTGGAATTTCTTTTTGCGCCAGCAGGTATTTCCTCAGAAATCGAACAAAAGGCGCAAGCCATTGCCAAAGACCTCATCTTGAAATTGGACTTGGTGGGCATCTTAGCCGTCGAACTTTTTGTGACTCGTAGTGGCGAGGTACTCGTGAATGAAATTGCTCCCCGTCCACATAATAGTGGACACCATACCATTGAGGCGAATTTTACCTCCCAGTTTGAGCAGCACCTCCGAGCCGTGATGAATTGGCCTCTAGGCAATACTGCATTACGTTGCCCAGCAGCCATGATCAACCTGCTTGGTGAACCGGGATATGAAGGAACGGTGCTGGTGGAAGGCTTGGACGAGGCCATGTCCGAAAAAGGGGTCTATATCCATTTGTATGGAAAAAAGCACACCAAACCCTTTCGAAAAATGGGCCACGTGACCCTCTTGGGAGGAGATATCGAAGAAGTAAAAGATAAAGCACAACGAATTAAAGCAGGCATTAAAATCAAATCACAGCAATGAATCCACAGGTAGGAATTATCATGGGAAGTCAATCCGATCTTCCTGTAATGGCCGAAGCGGCCCAATTTTTAGAGGAACTTGGCATTGCGTTTGAATTGACCGTAGTCAGTGCGCACCGGACACCCAAGCGGATGATCGACTATGCCGAGTCTGCTCGCGAGCGGGGAATCAAAGTGATCATTGCAGGTGCTGGTGGAGCTGCTCACCTCCCGGGTATGGTGGCCTCACTTACCAGCCTTCCGGTAATCGGTGTGCCAGTGCATAGTTCCAATTCCATTGATGGCTGGGATAGTATTCTTTCCATTTTGCAGATGCCTTCGGGCATTCCTGTAGCTACAGTTGCCTTGAATGGGGGAAAGAATGCAGGGATTTTGGCAGCCTCCATCGTCGGAGCATATGATGCAGAGGTAGGTCAAAAGATAGATAGGTTTAAGAAAGGCCTTCGGGAAAAGGTGGAGGAGTCTGCGGCACAGCTTGAAAAACTAGGTTGGAAAGAGGTCTTGAAGAAGTAAAATTGGTCCACCGACGACAGTCCGCGGTCCACCGCCTATTTAATTGAACCTCAAGCCGTACTTTCTTTAGTAACTGGGAAAGAGCAGTGATCCTGATTAATTACTAACCCGATCTGATGAACTGGAACAAACCTGTCAAATTTAAACTGGGTGACGTAGACTGGGAAATGCCCTTGTCTACCCTGGTACTTTTTCTTGTAGTAACTCTCGTCCTGATGCTTGCCGGGGGATGGATGGGATATCAATTTGGGGCGGGAAAGTAAATTGTCCACGGTCCATGGTCGACAGCAGATTGTAAAAAACCTCAAGCCGAGTTCCTACTAGAGACAAAATCATTAAGAAAAACAGAAGAAAAAAAGAGGCTGTCTCGTTAGGGACAGCCTCTTTTAGTTTATAAACCAACCTAGATTATATAATTAGCCTAATCTACCATTGAAGGAAGAAAATTAAGTTTGAGGTTCAATTAAATGAGCAGTTGACCGTGAGCTATGGACCGTTAACAGCCTAAATTCAATACAATCGACCGTGAACTGTCAGCTGTTGACTACTTATTTTTACTTGCCTTCTTCATCGGATTGTCTCCTTGAGCAGCTCCTCGAACCGCGGAGCCTCCCTTGAACAAGTCAAATCGGGTAGGCTGATATTGTCTAGGCCAGTAGTTGCTGCTTTCGTCGATATCGGCTGTTTCCCGCTTGGGGTCAAGTACAAATTGTACTACTTCTTTTTCCTTGGCAAATACCTTGGTCACCTGAGATTCATTTTTTCGCCAAATCTCGGCAGGAATGTGCTCTGTTTCCTTGGTACCATCTGCGTAATGAAACTCAATAATCAAGGGCATTACTAGCCCTCCGATATTTTTGAAGGTCATCTCATAGAAGTTCATGTTGCTATTCAACAAGCTCTTTTCTTTCTCCGATAGGCTGGAAATGAAAGTCTTGTAGGATGCCTCATCTTCGGGAGTTACCATGAATGGATTGTAGCTGTTGTAGAAATCTCGCGTAGCAGGGTCGGCTTCAATTACCGTCTGAGCAACCTCCTTGTTGTTATACTCTTTGGATATGTAGGTCTCTTCTTTTTCAAAACTGGCTTTTGCCTCTGCTTTTTTCTGAGCGGGTGTCCGGTTGTCTAACTTGTACCAGGCCACATTTTCGATGGAAATGTCTACTGGATCAGTACCGTAAAACCACCCTCTCCAAAACCAATCCAAGTCGACTGCGGAAGCATCTTCTAGCGTGCGGAATAAATCATCTGGGGTTGGATGCTTAAACATCCATCGTTTGGAGTACTCTTGAAAGGCAAAGTCAAATAAGTCCCTACCCATCACCGTCTCACGCAGGATGTTCAAGGCGGTGGCTGGCTTTGCATAGGCATTGGGGCCAAACTGGATGATATTTTCTGAATTGGTCATGATAGGTTCAAGCAAGTGCTTTTCACTTTTCATGTAGGGCACGATTTTGTGCGCTGGGCCACGTCTTGATGGATAGTTTCTGTCCCACTCTTGTTCGGCCATAAACTGCATGAAGGTGTTCAATCCTTCATCCATCCAAGTCCACTGACGCTCGTCTGAATTGACAATCATGGGGAAGTAGTTGTGTCCTACCTCATGGATAATTACAGAAATCATTCCGTTTTTGATTGCCTCTGAGTAGGTACCATCCGCATCGGGTCTTCCGTAGTTGAAGCAGATCATTGGGTATTCCATTCCATTACTCGCTTCAACAGAAATCGCTGTTGGGTAAGGATAGTCAAAGGTATGTGAGGAATAAGACTTTAGGGTATGAGCCACTACGCGGGTAGAATATTGCTCCCAAAGGGGATTGGCTTCCTTGGCATAATAAGACATGGCCATCACATCTTTTCCTCCTTGCTTTACAGCCATCGCATCCCAAATGAATTTACGGGAGGAAGTCCAGGCAAAATCACGCACGTTTTCTGCTTTGAATATCCAGGTTTTCTTACCCGCTGCTTTTTTCTTTTCTAAGGCCTCTGCCTCTGCTTGTGTACGAATAATTACAGGAGCATCGTAGGTTTGCTTTGCTTTGTTCCAACGCTGAAGTTCGGTAGCAGAAAGTACTTGTTCTGGATTCTGAAGAACCCCAGTAGCGCCTACCATGTGGTCTGCAGGCACGGTGATGCGGACTTCGTAGTCTCCAAAAGTGAGGGCAAATTCACCTTGACCTAAAAACTGTTTGTTTTGCCATCCTTGGAAGTCGGAATAGACCGCCATGCGAGGGAACCATTCTGCCATGGTGTACAGGTAGTTGCCGTCTTTTGGAAAATATTCGTAGCCTGGTCGACCACCAATGAATCCTACCCGGTCGGTGATGTTAAAGCTCCAGTCAATACTGAATTGAACGCTTTCTCCTGCCTTCAAAGGCTGTGGAAGATCAATGCGCATCATGGTTTTGTTGATAGCTACATTGAGTGGCTTTCCAGCAGCATCTTGGATAGAGAGAATCTTTACATCGTAGTCATCGGAATGCCAAAGAATACCTTCCAAGGTACGTAGTGACATGCGTGGACTGATGCTTGATTCAGTCACCTTTGGAGTGTCGGAATCCTTTCCTCGGTTATTTTGATCCAGTTGCAGCCATAGGTAGGTCAGTACATCTGGTGAGTTGTTGATGTAGGTAACGGTTTCCTTGCCTTTGATAGACTGGTTGCTGTCGTCCAGCTCCACATCGATGACATAGTTGGCTTGCTGCTGCCAATACAGGTGACCAGGCGCACCTGAGGCGGTACGGTACACGTTGGGCGTGCGGAGCAATGGGCCCAACTGTTCAAAACGAATTCCGTGATTTTGTTCGGTATGTTGGGCTAGTGCTGGGAAAAAGGCAGCGCAAGAAAAAAGGGCGAGGGCAACTATTTTTTTCATAAAGGGGATTGAATCAAAGTTCAGAAGAGAAAGTTACGAATTTCTAGTATGAAATGATTGACTTGTATTACCAAAATTTGGTCTCTAAGAGCAACATGCAGGCGACGCCCAAAATAAAGGCAGAAATAATCAATGTCCATTCTTTCCTGTTCATTCCGGCAAGGTGCACTAATGAGGTAAGAAGCAGGAAGGTGGCTACAATCACGATTTGTCCTACTTCAAGCCCCACATTAAATGCCAGTAAGGGTTGCCAGATAGAGGCTTCCTGACCGAGAAGAGACCGGAGGTAATTGGAAAATCCAAGTCCGTGGATCAGCCCAAATAGGAGGGCAAGGAGGTAATTGAGCTGTATTCCCTTTCCTGAATTTGGCTTGGGCTTGATGAGGGTCAGCAGGGCCGTGCAGGCGATGGTTACTGGGATCAAAAATTCGATCACTTCTGGCCTTATCTGGACAAGCTGAAAAGTAGCCAGGGCTAGAGTCAAGGAGTGCCCAAGGGTAAAAGCGGTAACTAGAAGTAGGATTTTTGTCCAATCTCGAGCTACATATACGGCACAGAGAGACAGAATAAACAAGATATGGTCAAACCCCTGGAGGTCTAAAATATGCTGAAGGCCTAACTTAAAATAGAGTTCAAATGAAGTCATATTTGTAGAAATACTTCGAAAAGAAATAAATTAAGCTCAATATTACGTCATAATTCCTACAAACGACACAATTGAGCTAGCAAATGCAACTCACCGTAATTTCTTGGGCACTTTGGTCCTTCGTTTCGCTTGCACATCCTTTTTTCATTTCCTTGACCGAAATGCGCTACAATGTGGGTTCAAAAAAAATGGAATTAGCGCAGAAAATTTTCTGGGATGACTTGGAGGTAGCTTTGAGTAAGGAAGCCGGTGTAACGGTGGATTTTTTGAATCCCAAGGACAAGGGCAAGTTGGAAAGTCTAGTAGAAGCCTACCTGCTTCAACATACTCAGGTTTGGGTCAATGGTAAATTGATTTCACTGAATTATTTAGGCCATGATGTAGAGGAAGATGCTGCTTGGTTTTACTTTGAATCCAGTACGACGCCACTTCCCAAGACGGTGGAGGTAAAAAACACCTTGCTTTTTCGGGATTTTGATGGGCAACAAAATATCGTCCACGTGTACGTCAACTCCAAGTCTCCAAGAAGCCTGTTGCTAGGGGAAGGGAAGGAGAAAGGGAGAGTTGATTTTTAGTATCAAGACGCAAGATTCAAGAAGCATGACTAGCTAAGTACGAGGTACGAAATACGAAGTACGGATTAGAAACTAATGTCGAATGTCTAACGCTGATTAGAGAATTTCGAAATAGAGTTTCGTATGGGAGTCTGAATTCTGCATGCCTGTCGCAGAAAGGGATCTATTGTGCTATTAATGTCGTATTTTCCCCTTTGTATTTCTTACTTTCTAATTACAGTTTCTCAAACACCCTCCTAAAGCTTGTTGCTTCCGCAATTCGTCCATGCAATTCAGAAATGGCAACGCGCTCCTGCTCGGTGCTGTCACGGTGACGGATGGTGACGGTGTTGTCTTCCAAGGTCTGGTGATCCACTGCGATACAGAAAGGAGTTCCGATCAAGTCTTGACGGGTGTAACGCTTGCCAATTGATCCAGAATCTTCGTAGATGATGTTGAAGTCGTACTTGAGCAACTCCACGATCTCTTGGCCTTTTTCGGGCAAGCCATCTTTCTTGATAATGGGAAGGATGGCGGCCTTGACGGGTGCAATGGCTGGGTGCAGCTTCAAATACGTTCTGCTCTTCTCCTCGGAATGCTCCTCGGTGTAGGCATTGCAGAGGGTCAACAAGAACAAGCGATCTGCTCCGATGGAGGTTTCGATCACATACGGGATGTAGTTTTGGTTAATCTCCGGATCAAAGTACTGCTGCTTCTTTTTCGAAAATTCTTGGTGAGACTTGAGGTCAAAGTCGGTACGTGAGTGGATGCCTTCCACTTCCTTGAAGCCAAACGGAAATTCATATTCGATGTCCATGGCGGCGTTGGCATAGTGGGCCAACTTTTCATGTGGGTGCTTGCGGAGTTTGTCAGCAGGTGTACCCAAAGCCAAGTGCCAAGCCATTCGGGTGGCAGCCCATTTTTCATACCATTCCAGCTCGGAGCCAGGGCGTACGAAAAACTGCATTTCCATTTGTTCAAACTCCCGCATACGGAAGATAAACTGTCGCGCAACAATCTCATTACGGAAGGCTTTGCCGATTTGGGCGATGCCAAAAGGCACTTTCATACGGGCGGTCTTTTGCACGTTGAGAAAGTTGACAAATATCCCTTGGGCTGTTTCTGGACGTAGGTAGATGGTGGAAGAGTCTTCCGCTACAGAGCCTACTTGGGTAGAAAACATCAGGTTGAACTGACGCACATCGGTCCAGTTGGAGGTGCCGGAGATGGGGCATTTAATGCCTTCGTTGGTGATTAAGTCACGGACTCCTGCGAGGTCTTCGGCGTCAAGCATTCTTGCCAAGGAAGCGGTCAGTTTCTTACCTTTCTCGGCTTGACCTGCTTTTTCAAGTGCAGCGGCATGCTCTTCTACAAGCACGTCGGCGCGGTATCGTTTTTTGCTGTCCTTGTTGTCGATCATAGGATCGTTGAAGGAGTCCACATGGCCAGAGGCTTTCCATGTGGTGGGGTGCATAAAAATGGCCGCATCAATGCCGACAATGTTGTCTTGCACGCGGGTCATGCTTTCCCACCAGAGGCGCTTGAGGTTGTTTTTCAACTCTACCCCGTAGGCTCCGTAGTCGTATACTGCCTGTAAGCCGTCGTAGATTTCGGAACTCGGGTACACAAAGCCATACTCTTTGGCATGTGAGATGATATCTTTCAATTGGGCGTTTTCGCCTGGAGTTTCTGTTTTTGCCATAGGGGGCAAAATTAACGAATCTAATTGATTTGGGAAGGAATGGACTGGGGCTTATTTTTCGATTGGAGATAGTTTCCCTACCATTTTCCCTCCCCTTGGCTGATTTTTCGGCCTTCTTTAGCCGATAAAAAGGCGGATTGAATAATCCGCAGTACGGGAATTGCTTGTTCTAAGGTCACCAATAGCGAAGCTTTCCCCCAAATGGCATCAGCGATATTTTCATAAAATACACGGTAATCTCCGCGTAGGGTGGGGTAAGCTTGGGTTTCTTGATCGTAGTGAATGTATCCCCAGCGCCCTTCTGGTTCTACCCCCCAATCGTCCCCTGCCGGGATTTTTCCCTCCTTAAAAGCCTGCTCCTGCACGTCAAGGTAAAACTTTTGGTAGGTGCCTTTTTCGCCTAAAAGCATGAATTTTGGGGTGGGCACATTGACCATGGCCCCTGCAGTGACGCGTGCTTTGAAGTCAGGGTACTCCAAGGCAATGTCGAAGTAATCGTCAGAAAGTGCATTTGAACGCTGAAATCGGATATCTGCCCAAATGGCGGTAGGCTTTCCAAAAAGGAGAACTACTTGATCTATTAGATGAGAGCCAAGGTCATAGGTGATCCCGTTGCCTGGCACTGACCTTTCCCGCCAGTTTTCCGATACCTGGGGACGGAAGCGATCGAAATGCGATTCTAGGTAGACGAGGCGACCAAGTAAGTTATTCGCTACAATTTCTTGGAGGGTTTTGAAATCTCCATCGTAACGACGGTTGTGAAAAATGCTACAAATCAAGTTTTTGGAAGTGGCGAGCGCCAACAGTTCCTCGGCTTCTTCTGCTACGAGCGTGACGGGTTTGTCCACGACCAAATGTTTTCCGGCTAGCAGGCATTGCTTTGCCATCGAAAAATGCAGTTCGTTGGGGGTAGTGATGCAGATCAAGTCTGCGGCATCAGCAGCCAATAGGGCCTCCAAACTTTGGAAGGTTTGCACTTTGGGATATTTTTGCTGGCAGCGGAAGCCATTTCGCTCGACTACGGAAACGAAGTCTAGGGTAGGACAAACTTCTAATAGCGGAGCATGCATTTTTTCAGCAACAGAGCCGTAGCCAACCAAGGCTGCGCGAATGAGTTTTGACATGGGGAGAACTGGTTTAATCAATTTTATTGAAGCCTCAACTAAGGTAAGGAACGCACCTAGTACAAAAAAAAAGAGCAGGAAATATTCCCGCTCTTTCTAGTTAGAAGCGATAGTTCTTTAGCCTTTTTTGGACTCTTTAGGCGCTGTTGGCTGATCTAATTCTTTTTTCATCAAATCTACTACTACTGGAGTAGCGATGTAGATGGAGGAGAATGTACCTACCGTAATGCCGACAAAAAGGGCAAAGGAGAAGCCTCGCAATACCTCACCACCGAAGATTAGAAGCACAATCACTACAATTAAGGTAGTGAAAGAGGTAATTAAGGTACGTCCCAAAGTTTGGTTGATGGAGTCATTAAAGACCTTTATCAGCTTGGCAGAACCTCGGTTATCTAGATTTTCACGAATACGATCAAATACAATTACAGTATCGTTAATTGAGTAACCGATAACAGTCAATATCGCGGCAATGAATACTTGGTCGATTTCGAAGGTAGCTCCAAACATACTTGCAATGGCAAAGGCTGCAATGACAAATAATGTATCGTGTACCAAGGCGATAATAGATCCAAGCGAGAATTGCCACTTGCGGAAACGAATCAAGACATACAAGAAAATGGCGATTAGCGCAGCAATCATTGCTTCCAATGAGGATGCCTTAATGTCATCGGCAACGGTGGCACCTACCTTGGAGGATCCTGTGATTGAAAATTGATTTTCTCCTAGTTCAGCCGTGTTTTCTACAAAAGCAAATCCAGTCACTGTGGCAATTCCTTCCTTCACCTTGCTTTCTACCTCTTGGTTGGAAGCATCATCATCTTCATTGATGAGGTAGGAAGTGGTTACCTTTAGAACATTGTTTGCGCCGTAAGTTTTTACTTCTACGGAACCATCAAATTCGCCATCAAGTCCTACTTTCAAGTCAGACGGCACCATAGGTTGACTAAATGCCACTACATAGGACCGTCCTCCAGTGAAATCAACCCCAAATTTAAGCCCGTTTACTATAGCGATACCCAAACCTATGACAATGATCGAGCTGGAAATCAGGTAAGCAAGTTTACGCTTGCTCAAGAAGTCAATGTTTAATGATGACAGCGAGTTTTTAGCAAGTGGTGAGGTGAAGCTAATACTACTTTTATCTCCTTTTTTGGTCATCCAAGTGACCAAGACACGGGTGATGAATACAGAGGAAAAGAATGAACAAGCGATACCAATCATCAAAACAATGGCAAAACCTTTGACAGGTCCTTGACCCAAGGCATACAAGATTGCGCCGGTTAGGAAAGTGGTAACGTTACCATCCAAAATAGCCGAGAAAGCTTTGTTGTATCCTGCTTGAATTGCAGCAATTAAATTTACACCGTTTCGTAATTCTTCTTTAATACGTTCAAAAATCAACACGTTGGCATCAATAGACATCCCTATTGTCAACACAATGCCTGCAATACCAGGTAAGGTCAATGCGGTACCCAATTGTGCAAGGATTCCAAGAATAAAGAATACGTTGAAGACCAAGGCAGCGATAGCTACCAAACCGCCTTTAGCGTAGTAGGCAATCATAAATAGGACTACCAAAGCCAAGCCTGCAATCATGGAAATGACACCTTGACTTTGAGCTTCCTTACCCAAAGTAGGTCCAATGATACTTTCTTCTACGATTTGAGTGGGAGCAGGTAGGGATCCAGACTTCAAAATGTTGGCCAAATCTTGTGCTTCTAGTAGAGTGAAGTTTCCAGAAATTTCTGATTGACCATTAGGAATCTCTCCATTTACTACTGGTGCCGTGTACACATAATCATCCAATACTACTGCAATTCTTCTTCCTGTATTTTCAGCAGTAAGATTTCTCCATTTTCTTGCACCATCTGCATTCATTTGCATGGATACTGCTGGTCTTGAAGTTTGATCTAAGGTTTGGCGAGCATCTGTTACCACATCACCTTCTAGTGGAGCTTGGTCTGACCCTTTCTTCAATTTGATGGCATACAATTCTAAAATTTCTGTTCCATCGTCAGCTTTGGTTGGCTTAACACCCCAAAGCAACTTTAAGTCTTTTGGTAAGAGGGCTTGGTAACGCTCGTTTTTCAAAATACGGTTGATGATCACGGTATCGCGAACATCGTAAACCAGGCCATAATTGGCTTTCATTAGAGAAATTACAGGAGAGACACCCGCATTTGGATTGAGTGGGTCGATTTGTGCCAATTGTTTTTCCAAGGCATTTCTCAAGGAGTCTTCTGAAGAGAGGGAGTCAGCTGCTGTTTCTTCAACAGTTGGGGAGGGGGTATTTTTTTGATCTGCTACCCAAGCTTTGTTGATTTCTTCGATAGATCCACCGTATTCGTTCAATTCAAGAACCTCCCAGAATTGCAATTTGGCTACCCCCTGAAGCAAATTGCGCACTCGCTCTTGGTTGTCAGCTCCTGGAAGTTCAATTTGAATTCTACCTGATCCAGCAATTCGCTGAATGTTTGGTTGTGAAGTACCAAAACGGTCAATTCGGGTTCTCAAGATATTGAAGGAACGACCAATTGCATTTTCAATTTCTGTATCGATTAAGTCTAGGATTTCGGAATCTGAAGATTCCAAGGAGATCCTACCGCGGTTAGCTGCAGTAGCAAAAACTGAACTTAAATTTTTGTCTGGATTATTTTTTTGCCAAGCAGCATAAAATAAATCTACAAACTTAGCATTGGAGGTTTTGGAAGCTTCCTTTGCTTCAGCTACCGAGGCATTGAATACCTCATTTTTTGGGTTTCCTGCGATACCTTTTACAATTTCAACAGGAGAAACTTCCAGGGTTACATGCATTCCACCTTGAAGGTCAAGCCCAAGTCCAAGCTCGGTTTCTTTAATTTCTTGGTAGGTATAGTTGGCGCCTAGAAAATTGTAAACCGGCTGTCTCCAAACAGAATCTAGATAAGCTCTTTTCTTGGCAAAGTCAATGTTGCCTGAGGCGTCTGTAGCGAAGGCTGTAGCTTTTTCCTGTACGCCGTTGGATATGAAGGTGAATGACAGGTAATACAAGCATAGCGCTGTAACGATGACCGTCAAAAACACGATTGCACCTTTGTTTTGCATTTTTATAAAATTTAAGGAATAGAATTAATTAGTTTTTGGCCCGTTCTAGAAAGAACTAGGTATTGAATCAGTGTAAAGAGAGGGGTTTTTAGGGCCCTTGGGGGGAAATGATCCGTTCAAAAAGGATTTCAGTCAGAGGATTGACAAAAGAAACCGTGCCTACTTGAGGGAGCGGAAGGGAAAAATCAACTTTGGAAATCTGTGAAATCAGGTAAAAAACGGTGTTGGCTACCTGCACCACAAACGGGACGACTGCATCTACGGCTACATCTAAAAAACTTTGGTCTGGTTGTTCGGTAGATTGTTCTGACCGAGACTTTTCAGGTGTGGTTGGAAAAAATTCGACACTAGATACAAATAGGCAAAAAAGCACCACCAAAGCCCACGAGAATCGCTGCTTACTGGTACTTTGGTTTGTTTTCCTATTTTTCATGCGGGACAAATATAGAAATTATAAAATTATCTGCAATCTTACTTCCTGCACTTAGATTATTTTGAATTATTGCTGATAATCGTCGACAGACGGCTGTCCACAGTCCACGACTCACTTAAATGAACTTCAATTCTTATTTTCATTACGGGATAGTAAAAAAGTGGAAAATTAGGTGCTCTAGTTTTTTTATCCCTGCGGGGAGGATTTTGAATGCAGGTAGGTGCGGAGTACATCCATGGCCCGGTCAAAGTTGAGATTGTTTGGGATGATGAGATCCGCCTCGTTTTTGAAAGGTTTGATGTATTTTTCGTAGGTGGGCATCACATGATTTTCGTAGCGGTACAGGACATCATCTAGGTCATAACCTCGCTCCACCTTATCTCGAATGATGCGCCGCTTGAGTTTGATGTGGTCTTTGGCGTCGATAAATATTTTGAGATCCAATAAGGCGGCTAATTCAGGGTAGTACAACACAAAAATTCCTTCCACAACAACGACGGGTGCTGGCGAAAAGGTGAGCATTTTCGGTTTTTTTGTCGCATTGTTGAAGGTGTATTCTTCGCGAATGACTGTGCCTCCGCCCTGTATGATGCGGATATCTTGAGCATATTGCTCAAAATCGATGCTATGCGGGGTGTCGAAGTTGGCGATTCCTTGCTCGTCTACCGGTTGCAGGTGCTTGGGTTTGTAATAGTTGTCCTGGGAGATCAAACATAGTTCCTCAGGGGAGAAGCTGTGCAGCAGATGTTCCAAAAACAAGGTTTTGCCAGAGGCAGATCCCCCGGTGATTCCGACGATGAAGGGCTTGGTCATGGAGGGCAAATTAACATATTTTTATGCGCATCTCAGAATTTTCCAGCACGTAGAAAATTTAAGAGGGCTTTTACGGCTTTTCCGCGGTGGGAAATTTCATTTTTCTCTTCCATCGTAAGCATGGCAAAGGTTCCTACATGCCCTAGGGGCTGGAAGATGGGATCGTAGCCAAATCCTCCTTCACCGTTGGGGGAGGTGGTAATCTCACCTTCGGCGATGCCGTCAAATTGGTACTCCTTTCCATCTAAAATAAGCGCAATGACGGTTCGGAAGCGGGCGGATCGCTCAGTTTGTCCTTGCATTTTTTCCAAAAGCAAACTCAGGTTGCGTGTATCGCTTCGAGGCTCCCCTGCAAATCTTCCCGAATAGACTCCGGGCGCTCCGTTCAAGGCTGCAACTTCCAGCCCCGTGTCGTCCGCAAAGCAATTGACCCCATAGTGCTCGAATACGTAGCGAGCCTTTTCGAAGGCATTGGCGTCTAAGGTGTCCCCTGTTTCGGGCAGTTCCTCGGTGCAACCAATGTCCCGAAGGGATACGATTTCGATGAGCCCCTTCAAGGCAGCGGCTACTTCTTCGACTTTTTTGGTGTTGTTGGTGGCGAAACAGATTTTCATGGACTTTAGGAATGTCCTACAAAAATGGGGGCTGGAATTTGCCGCTGCAACCCTTCTTGAAAAATAGGTTTTCGGCTTCACTTGAAATTTCTATTTTTCAGGCATGAAAAGACTAACCGTGTATTGTGGTTCCAAGAAAGGCAACCATGCTGTTTACGAAGCAGGGGTGCGTGCCTTGGCTCAAGAAATGATTTTGCGTGACTACAGCCTAGTCTATGGGGCGGGGCATGTGGGTTTGATGGGAGTCATTGCTGACGAGCTGCTCGGAGCAGGCAGGGAGGTGATTGGAATCATTCCCCAGAAGTTGGTGGACCGGGAAGTGGCGCACAAAGGCTGCACAGAGCTTGTAATCGTGGAGACCATGCGGGATCGGAAGTGGTTGATGGCGGAGAAGGGGGATGGGTTTATTGCCATGCCTGGAGGGATTGGAACCTTTGAAGAATTGTTTGAGGTGATGACCCTCAACCAGCTGCATTACATTCAAAAGCCTGTTGCCTTGTACAACGTGCACGGCTACTACGATAAATTGATCGACTTCCTCAACCATGCGATGGAAGCGGGATTTCTTTATCCCGAGCAGGAGGAGATGCTGATTATTTCAGATGATCCTGTAGATCTCTTGGATCAGATGGCCGCGTACCAGGCCAGAAGACCTGCGGATTGGTAAGGGAGGTT
>JALRIY010000024.1:0-1697 GCA_023255285.1 Algoriphagus sp. | reverse complement strand
GTTATTTATAAATCTATTTGAATCCGCACTTTCCCTCCAAGACCTTTTTCTACAATTTCGTAGAGGGTTTTTAGGGTCATGTTGGCACCGTCATTTTCAACTCTAGAAATGTAGGTTCTTTTCTTATCCACAAGTTGTGCCAACTGCTCTTGGGTAAGAAGTCGTTCTTCACGTGCTTTTTTTAGAAGCAGCCCTATTTTGAAGGGGGCTGTTTCTCGTTCAAGGGCATCGCGGCGCGGGCTGCCTTTTTCCCCGTAGACCTTGTCTTTGATTTCTTCCCAGGATGTAGTTTTCATTTCGGGTTATTTTTTTCGTTGTAGTAGTCCTTCATTAGATTAATCGCTTTATCAATTTCATTTCGAGGGGTTTTTTGTGTCTTTTTTACGAATCCACTGAGCAGAATGACTACCCTGCCTTGATCGAAAAAACAAAACACTCTCCAAATGTCAGTTCCGAGTCGAATTCGCGCTTCATACAGTCCTTTGGTGCCTACTAGGAATTTAAGGTAGGCTATCGGTATCCTTTCCAGGGTCTCGATAGCTTCCAATACTTTATAGATCTTGTCTTGTACTTTCAAAGGCTGATCCAGCAGGAAGTCTTCAAAGTAATTCTTATACGCAACAACCTGTCTGATTTTTTGCATACTCACAAATGTAACTTAAAAGTTACCATTTAAAAAATTAACGAAGTATTTTCGAAAAAGTGAAAAAATAAAGCCAAACAACCTTCAAATGTCTTGAACGGATGTTTGGCTAAATAGGTTGGTTTGGGAAAAAATTTACTCCCGCACCCAGCTCACTTTTTCGCCGATAGGTGTTCGCTTGCCTTCGGGTAAGGTATCGCTTGCTGCTTTTGCGATGTAGAAGAAGCCCATCAGCATATCTTCGCCTTCGAGTCCAAAGTCTTCTCGAGCTTCTGCCCAAAAGGTAGGTCCGCCGGTACCCCAGTAGCAAGCTAGCCCATGCGCACAGGCCGTCAAGTACATGTTTTGTACCGCCATGGCTACGGCGGAGATCTCTTCCATCACCGGGATGCCCGATCCTTCGGTACGCTTCATGAGTAGCGTAATCACATGAGAAGCCTTACTTGGTGTCTCCTTAAATTTTTGGTAGGTGCCTTCTAGGAATGGGGTGCCGTTTTTCTCAGCACGCATTTTATACATTTCCGCCTGGTAGTCTCCAAAAGTCTTCAAGCCTGCTCCCGTGTAAACAATGAAGCGCCAAGGTTGGGTGAGCTTGTGCGTAGGTGCCCAGTTTGCATTTTCGAGGATCTCCTCGATGATGGAATCGGCTACGGGGTCGTTTTCTTTAAACTGAGCCGGAAATTGGGAGCGACGTCCACGGATGATTTTAGTAACTTCTTCGGGATTGAATTTGGGGTGTTGCATGCGTACTTTTTTAGTATTCAGTTGAGTCTAGAAAATTAGAATGTATTCCTATAATTAAAATTCTACTTTTAAAATTCCCTCGACTTCATTTTTTAGAAAAATTTGAATCTCTTTATTTTTTTGAGACAAAACTGCAGCGATTTTTGAAGTAGAAGAATTTCCAAATCTAAGCCAAATCACTTTTTCAAAACGCCCTCTAAAAACGCTCTCACATCCTTGGCCAGCGCATCGAAGTCTTCCTGTCGGTTGTACATCATGTGTCCCGCCTCGTAGTAAGTCATCGCCACGCGATCCTGCGGAAAATTGTGGC
>JALRIY010000249.1 GCA_023255285.1 Algoriphagus sp. | reverse complement strand
AAAATTCTAATTGTTGACCTTGATGTACATCAAGGGAACGGAACTGCAGCACTTTTTCAAGAGAATCCATTTGTGATTACGTTCAGCATGCATGGAGAAAAGAACTATCCTCACCGAAAGGAAAAATCAGATTTGGATATTGGTTTAGCAGATGGTACAGATGACCGAACTTACCTTACTAGTCTTGATCGAAATTTGAAAAATCTTATTGATGCGGGACAACCAGATTTTATCCTGTATCAAAGTGGGGTGGATGTATTAGCATCGGACCAATTGGGCCGCCTCTCCTTAACATTAAATGGGATTCAAGCTCGAGATCAACTGGTACTTAGTACCGCCAAAACTAAGGGCATCCCCATCATGTGCTGTATGGGTGGTGGCTATTCAAAAAGAATAAAAGACATCATAGAAGGACATGCGCAAGTATTTCGTATAGCCCAAACTTTATTTTTTTAGACATTAACTGAATTTAACGAATGAAATTTTCTCTGATTCTTAGAAAATAAATACTTTATCTATATTTGCGACCTATCAACCCATAATTTTATTCAAGTGAAAAAAACTATTACACGTTTCGTAGTTCTAGCTCTTGTAGCAGTAGTGACTTATTCCTGCGGAAATAAGCCAGAATCGACGGGCACTGATTCTTCTTCAATGGAAGGAGCTGCTGCTGGAGATCTTAAAATTGCCTATGTGCACACTGATTCTGTCATCAACAAATACGATTTTTTCAAAAAGAAGTCTGAAGAAATTACTGAAAAAGGAAAAAAGTTGGATTTGGATTTGCAATCTAGAGCCAAAGGTTTTGAACAAGAAGTAGCTTTATTTCAACAAACTGGTGGAAGTATGACCCAAAATCAAATTCGTGCCAAGCAAGATGAATTGATGCAGAAAGAACAAAACTTACTCAGCTACAGAAATAATTTGATGCAAGAATTGTCAGGGGACGAATCTAATCTATTGAATGAGGTTTATGAGCAAGTCCAAGAGTATATGAAAGAATATGCAAAGGAAAATGGCATTGATCTCATACTAAGTCACACGCGTGGAGGAGCTATTTGGTATGGAACAGATGCAATTGATGTAACTAACTCGGTAGTGACAGGATTAAACAAGAAATACAATACAAATCCAGGAGCAGCAGACACGAAAGCAGCAGCTGCCGACTCCACCGCAAAAAAATAGGAGGTAAACAACTAATTTTTAAAAACCCGGACATTTTCCGGGTTTTTTTGTGGGTAAAAAAGGGTAATTTTGCAATGCTTTAGAAAAATTGATTCACATGAAAATTACTGAGTTTTTAAAACACAATTACCGTCACTTTAATGCAGCGGCATTAATTGATGCTGCAGAAGGTTACAAAACGCACCTGAATGAAGGTGGGAAAATGATGGTAACGCTTGCCGGTGCGATGTCAACTGCCGAAATGGGGATTTCTTTGGCGGAAATGATTCGGCAAGATAAAATTCAAATTATTTCCTGTACAGGTGCCAATTTGGAAGAGGATGTGTTTAATCTTGTGGCTCATGATTACTACGAGCGCGTGCCTAATTACAGGGAACTCACTCCTGAGCAGGAGCAAGGTTTGTTGGAGCGTCACATGAATCGGGTGACAGACACGTGTATTCCAGAAATGGAAGCAATGCGAAGAATCGAAAATGTGATTCTTGAGGAATGGGTGAAGGCCGATCAAAGTGGTGAAGCCTACTTTCCACACGAATTTTTCTACAAAATATTGCTTTCTGGCAAGCTAGACGCTTCGTTTCAGATTGATCCAAAAAATAGCTGGCTGTTGGAAGCAGCTAAGAAAAACCTCCCAATCATTGTCCCTGGATGGGAAGATTCCACTCTAGGTAATATGTTTGCAGGTCATGTCATTTCAGGGGATGTGAAAAACGTACACACGGTAAGAACTGGTATCGAATACATGATGTTTTTGGCGGAATGGTATACCAACAATGCATCTGAAGAAAGTACTATTGGCTTTTTCCAAATCGGAGGAGGTATTGCTGGGGACTTTCCATTCTGTGTGGTTCCAATGCTTCACCAAGATTTGCAGCGGACTAATGTGCCACTTTGGGGCTATTTCTGCCAGATTTCTGATTCTACGACTTCCTATGGCTCTTATTCTGGGGCTGTACCCAACGAAAAAATTACTTGGGGCAAGTTAGGAATGACGACTCCTAAGTTTATTGTAGAATCAGACGCCACCATAGTAGCTCCGTTGATTTTTGCAATTGTTTTAGATCAGTAAGCACACCTTACTAAATCAAAAAAGCAAGCATTGAGAAATGCTTGCTTTTTTTTACCTAATCTAACCAACAATTTTTAATCTTTAAATATTGGTTTAAAGTATGTTACAGTGTATAACCGGATCTATATGTTCTGGTTACAAACTGATTTGCAGGCTCGAAATTTGTGATTTTCATATTTGGTCCATCCCAAAGCAATTTGATTCCACGACCGGGGTAATCCATCTGATTTGCATTTTCCTTTCTAGGCACTTGCAAATCGTAGCTCCGGATAGCAAGATTACCCATTAATACGGATTCTGTTAGTGGTCCAGCAATGGAAAAAGGAGAACTAAGTTGCTTAAATTCCGTGGAACCAAAACCTGCAATACAAGCATTTACCCAATTGTCGTAGTGCCCTCGATCGCCTCCAGGAACTCGATAGATGGATTCTTTTAATTGGATGTCTTTAGTTTTTGAGGTAGGTAAAAGGAGAGGATTAGCACCATAGGTGGAGCACATCATTTTACCTTTTGTTCCTTCGATAATCACTCCATTTCCACCATCGCCCATTAGCTCATTGGCACCCAACTCTTCAGGGCGGGTTGGCTGTATACCACCATCCATCCAATGGAACTCCAGATCATCTTTTCCAGGACGATCAAATCTTAAGGTAATGTGTGAGGAAGGCGGACAACTTTCTGGAAAATGACCCTGCTTGAATTCACCCACATAGACGGAGCCAACAGAACATTCAGCAGATTTGGGGTATCCCAATCCCAGCACGCGGAAGGGTGGCTCCATGATATGACAAGCCATATCTCCAAGTGCTCCTGTCCCATAATCCCACCAGCCTCTCCAATTAAAAGGAACTAAATTACCAACATAGTCTCTATAGGGAGCAGTTCCAAGCCAAAGGTCCCAATCTAAATCAGCAGGAGGGGTAACAGGGGTGCTTGGCCATGGAATCCCTTGGGGCCAAACAGGTCGGTTGGTCCATGACCAAACCTTAGTAGCCTCCCCAATGAGTCCAGCTTCGTACCATTCTACCATCTTCCGTACCCCATCTCCAGATGAACCCTGGTTGCC
>JALRIY010000248.1 GCA_023255285.1 Algoriphagus sp. | reverse complement strand
CTTACATTCAAAAAACTTATTCGTCCAATTTTTACGTTTTCTAGGAAATCAACACCGATGATCTCTGCAAAAATTACCCATTCCAACTTAGACTTAGATCTTCTTTTTGAAAAGGGAGTATGGATTAAAGAATTAAAAGTTCTTTTGATTGCTGACCTTCATTTGGGGAAAGCAACCCATTATAGAAAGGCTGGAATCCCAATTCCAGAAACCATACATCAACTTGATTTCTTAACTTTAGAAAAACTAGTGCATCGTTTTCAACCGTTACATCTGTACTTTTTAGGAGATTTATTTCACAGCCATTGGAATGAACAATGGGAGTATTTTTTAGACTTTATAAAGCAATTCCCAGAAACAAATTTTCACCTAATCAAAGGGAATCACGATATCTTGCCTGAGCAAAACTACCAGACCAGCTTCCTAGAAATTCATTCAAGTCCTGTCACTTTAGGAAATCTGTATTTATCCCATGAACCAGTAACTGTGCCTGAAAAACAACTCAATATCTGTGGGCATATTCATCCTGGAATCTATTTAAAAGGCCGCGGAAAGCTTTCATTACGACTACCATGTTATTATTGGAATAACAACACCTTGGTGCTACCCAGTTTTGGAAACTTTACAGGACTTCAATTGGTAGAAAAGAAACCTTCCGATCGTATTTGGGTAATTGGTGAAGATCGTGTCTTTCCCCTCCTTTCTACAGGAAGCATTGGGTAAATCGGACAAGCTTTTCTATTTTTGAGCAGAATTCTTTTTTCCATGGCCTATCCAACAAGAACAAAAAAAAAACTCGGACATTTTAAATTTGGAAGTGTGCTGTTTAGTACCACTCTTTCCCTATTTATTGTTGGATTATTTGGGATGCTACTAATTCAGGCAAGCTCCTTAACGAAAATGATTCGAGAGAATATTGAAATCCAGGTCTTTTTGGATAAAAATTTACCTGAAAAACAATTGGGGGATTTAAAAAAAAATTTGGCAAGAAGACCATTTATTTTAAGCAATCGGGATAGCCTACACTTAAAATTCGTCTCCGAAAAAGAAGCGGCAGAAACCTTTATCAGCAGTACCGGTGAGGATTTTACAAAATTTTTAGAGGATAATCCTTTGCGCGATAGTTTCGTTTTTGGGGTAGCTGAAGAGTTTCAAAGTTCAGAACAATTGGCTACAATCTCCAAGGAGTTGGAAGCCATGCCTGGGATATTTGAGGTTTCTTACATGACAGATTTGGTCGATTCGATCAACAATAATTTGTTCAAGGTAGGAATCATTATGGGTGCGTTTATTTTGATTTTGATTATTACAGTCATTATGTTGATCAACAACACCATTCGATTAGCCCTTTTTTCTCAACGTTTTTTAATCAGATCTATGCAATTGGTCGGCGCAACACGGGGTTTTATCCGTAAACCTTTTTTAGTTCGTGCATTCCTTTTCGGACTTCTAGCTGGTATTATTGCTTCAGTAATTCTTTTTGGACTTTTTGAATATACCAAGGATACAATCGAAGGATTTGCTGCGCTTCAAAACACGAAGCAGATGGGGCTTTTGTTTTTGGGTTTATCAATTTTAGGAGGCGCTTTGTCCGTATTCAGTACCTTGCGCTCGGTAAATAAATACTTAACCATGTCATTAGACGAACTGTATTGATTATGAGCAAATCTGCTTTTCCTTTTTCAAGAAAAAATTACCTACTCCTCTTTTTGGGTTTGGCACTAATTTGCTTGGGTTTTATTGTAATGGGCATGGATGGTGAGCCACATGGAAATGGATTCCTGGGTCTTACCCTTGGTCCTATTCTTACCCTCTCAGGTTTCATTCTTGAATTTTTTGCGATTTTTGTAAAACCTTCAAAACCCTAATTAGTAAGCCAAGGGCAACCAATCTATGCAGCAAGAAGCTTACGGAGAAGTATTTTTAATCAATAAACCATTACAATGGACTTCCTTTGATGTGGTTAAGAAAGTTAGGAATGCCTTACGCATAAAAAAAGTAGGACACGCGGGAACACTTGACCCATTGGCCACAGGACTTTTAATCGTTTGTTCAGGTAAAATGACCAAGCAAATTGAAGGCTATATGGGGCAAGAAAAGGAATACACTGGAACTTTTGTGCTAGGTAGTACTACCGAATCTTTTGATTTAGAGAAACCAATTATTCCAGTTGGAGATCCCAGTGCTATCACCTTTAATGAAGTCGAAAAGGCCGTTCACCAGTTAACAGGAAATATACTTCAGACTCCTCCGATGCATTCTGCCATCAAAGTTGATGGGAAGCGGGTCTATGCATCAGCACGCTTGGGTCTAGAGGTAAAAATGAATCCGAGACAAGTGGAGGTTCGGGAATTTGAGATTACCAAATTTGAAAATGGAGAATTAGATTTTCGAATTAGCTGTTCAAAAGGCACATATATTAGAAGCTTGGCTAGAGATTTAGGTAATTTGTTGGGAGTTGGGGCGTACCTAAAAACCCTTTGTAGAACAAGAATAGGAACCTATACCTTAAATGATGCGTATGAGGTCTCCGATTTGGTTAGTTTAATTCAATCAAGAACCAATGAAAATCTACCAGCGGCTAACTGATTTTCAGCCTCCTACTTTCTCGGTAGTTACTTCAGGAACTTTTGATGGGGTTCACCTTGGGCACCAAAAAATTCTGAAAAGGCTAAAAGAAATTGCTCAAAAAAACCAAGGAGAAACGGTTCTTCTCACCTATTGGCCACATCCTCGGTTAGTACTTCGACCAGAAGAAAAATCCCTTCAACTTTTATCAGCCTTTGAAGAAAAAGTGGAATTATTAGAAAGATTGGGAGTAGATCACTTGATTATCCTGCCTTTTACCAAAGAGTTATCCCAAATGAGTTCCGAGGAGTTTATTCGAGAAATCTTGGTCAATAAAATTCAAACTAAATCCTTGATTATCGGCTATGATCATAAATTTGGTAAAAATAGAGAAGGGAGCTTCGAGTACCTCCAAAGCCATAGTCACCTTTTTGGTTTTGAAATTGAAGAGATTTCAAGGCAAGATGTAGATGATTTAGGCGTATCAAGTACCAAAATTAGGACTGCACTCAGTCTGGGCGAAATTTCAACAGCAAATAAATACCTTGGAAGGCCGTATAGCCTAAGTGGTCAAGTAGTAAAAGGCGAACAAATAGGTCGATCAATCGGATTTCCAACTGCAAATATCCAAGTTAAAGAAGATTACAAGTTGCTCCCACGCGATGGTGCTTACGCTGTAGTTACGGAAGTGGATTCCATTCGATACAAAACTATCTTAAACATTGGCGATCGGCCAACCGTATCCGGGAAAGAGA
>JALRIY010000247.1 GCA_023255285.1 Algoriphagus sp. | reverse complement strand
GATACGATCTGATCTTAATGGGCAGAGAATCTATAGACTTTAATGGTGGTATGGTACACGGGATGGTCGGGGAATTACTAGGTATTCCATCTTTTTCCCCTGTGATGAAGCTTGAGTTGGAAGGAACTACAGTAAAGATGGCAAGAGAAATTGAAGGTGGAAAGGAATATTTAGAAGCGCAACTTCCATTAATAGCAGGTTGCCAGGAGCCTATTGCCGAATGGAAAATCCCAAATATGCGAGGGATTATGTCTGCTCGAACCAAACCTTTGGTGGTTGTAGAACCAGGAAGCTTTGCTACACAAGCAGAGGCGAGTAGTTATCAATTGCCTCCAGCAAAGGGCGCGGTAAAACTAGTTGACAAAGACCAAGTGGCCGAATTGGTTCGTTTGTTGAAAAATGAAGCGAAAGTACTTTAACTTATTTTTTAATTCACTCTTAATCAAAAGAATATGGCGATTTTAGTATATATAGAGCAAGCTTCTGGAAAAATCAAAAAGACTAGTTTGGAAGCAGTTTCCTATGCTTTTGCATTGGCACAGAAAACAGGTGAAGGCGATGTAATAGCTTTAGCATTGGGAACGATTGACGCCCAAGAATTGGCTGCTGTTGGTGAAGCCGGAGCGTCAAAAGTCTTGCATGGTATAGATGAGCGACTCAATGCAGGTGTGATTCAAGCGCATGCTACTGCTGTAGCACAAGCATTTCATGCAGTGGGAGCGAGCACCTTGATTTTGGCAAAATCTTCTTTGGGAGATGCAGTAGCAGCTCGACTTGCAATTAAATTGGAAGCTGGCCTTGTTTCCAATGTAGTTGAACTTCCCCGTTTGGAAAGTGGATTTATGGTCAAAAGAAGTATTTATACGGGCAAAGCCTTTGCAGATACCATGATGACTACGCCTAAAAAAATCTTAGCCATAAAAAAGAATGCAGTGGATCAAAAGGTGGATGGGGTTAAAGCTCAGGTAGAGGTTTTTGACCTGACCCTTCCAGACACTGATTTTGCTTCAAAAATAACCGCAACCGAGCGTACAATTGGAGAAGTATTGCTCCCTGAAGCAGATGTTGTGGTTTCTGGTGGTAGAGGAATGAAGGGGCCTGAGAATTGGGGGATGATTGAGGATCTTGCACAAACACTTGGTGCTGCTACGGGTTGTTCCAAACCAGTTTCAGACATAGGTTGGAGGCCGCATCATGAGCACGTGGGGCAAACGGGTGTAAAAGTTGCCCCAACTTTGTATATTGCCATTGGTATTTCTGGGGCGATTCAGCATCTTGCAGGAGTTAATTCTTCCAAGTGCATTGTGGTCATCAATAAAGATCCGGAAGCACCTTTTTTCAAGGCTGCGGATTATGGAATAGTAGGAGATGCATTTGAAATAGTTCCTCAACTAACAGCAGCACTCAAAGCAGCACAATAAATTTTGTGGATAAATTG
Organism: Algoriphagus sp.; assembly: GCA_023255285.1. GTDB lineage: Bacteria > Bacteroidota > Bacteroidia > Cytophagales > Cyclobacteriaceae > Algoriphagus. The sequence continues at coordinate 1,916 of JALRIY010000247.1, read as the reverse complement.
GTAGAACTCGAAATTTTAGGTCTTTCATCCAATCACTCTCAATCTGGGTCTTTTACCCTAGTGATGGGAGAGGTAGAAGGAGTACGTAGGCTTCCTATTGTCATTGGTATGTTTGAAGCGCAAGCTATCGCCATAGAGATTGAGAAAATTATTCCAAATCGGCCAATGACTCACGATTTATTCAAATCCTTTTCAGATAGTTTTAAGTTTGAAGTTGAAAAGATTGTGATATCTGAAATGAAGGAAGGTGTATTTTATGCACAGATTCACAGTAAAAATGAGGAAGCACTTGTGGAAATTGATAGTAGGCCTTCGGATGCAATTGCAATTGCTGTTCGTTTTGGAGCTCCAATTTTTTGCTCAGAAAATGTTCTTTCTGAGGCTGGAGTAGAATTTACAGAAGAGGAAAAAGAGGAAACTACTAAAAAATCTTCCAAATCTGTAGGAGGTAGAGGGGTAGCTCCTAAGGAGAATTCGTTGAAAGATTTTAGTCTAGATAAGTTGAATACTTTACTTGATAAAGCGATCTTAGACGAGGACTATGAAAAAGCTGCTCGAATTCGTGATGAAATCAATAAGCGAAATTAATTTAATCCCCAATTTCAATTGGGGCTTTTTTCTTGCCTAGGATTGGTCTATTTTTAATGATTATTTTGACCAAAATTTCATGGATTACTTAAGAGGAGCTTTAGGTTTGTTATTCATTGTATTAGTGGCCTACTTGTTTTCCGCCGACAAGAAAAAAATTGATTGGAGGTTAGTAGCTATTGGTATTTCACTTCAATTGGTCTTTGGCTTTCTGATTACACAAGTAGGTGTTGTTAAGGATGCTTTTCAGTTTCTTTCAGAAGGTTTTGTAAAATTTCTAAGTTTCAGTGAAGCTGGGGCTAGATTTATTTTTGGTGATTTAGCTGGCGATAGTTTTGGATTTATTTTTGCTTTCAAGGTATTGCCAACGATTATCTTTTTTTCTACCGTTTCTTCAGGATTATATTACCTCGGCATTTTGCAAAAGATAGTGTATGGTATTGCTTGGGTGATGGCAAGAACAATGCGTTTATCTGGACCAGAATCACTTTCTGCTGCAGGAAATATTTTTTTGGGTCAAACAGAGGCTCCTCTTTTAGTAAGGCCATTTATTCCTCAAATGAGTAAATCCGAATTGATGTGCTTGATGACAGGTGGGATGGCAACTATTGCTGGAGGGGTTCTAGCGGGCTATGTGGCATTTTTGGGAGGGGATAGCTTGGAAGAACAAAGTAAGTTTGCAGCCTATCTCCTTGGAGCAAGTATCATGAATGCTCCAGCTGCCATTGTGTTAGCAAAGATTTTTATTCCGGAGACAGAGAAGGAAATCAAGCAGGACAAACTAGAAGTAAACCAAGAATCCATGGGGGTTAATTTGATCGATGCGATGTCAATTGGAGCTGCAGAAGGATTGAAACTTGCCTTGAATGTTGGTGGAATGCTTTTGGCATTTATTGCGGTGATTGCGGCAATAAATTACGGATTGACCGGGATGATTGGGGAATATACTGGTCTCAATGCTTGGGTAGAAAGTAGTACTGAAGGCCAATTTAAAGGGTTCTCTTTGGAGTATATTTTTGGACAGGTTTTCCGAGTGTTTGCCTGGGTAATCGGGGTGGAATGGGCCGATACCTTACAAGTAGGTAGTCTTTTGGGCCAAAAAACAGTAATCAATGAGTTTGTAGCTTACCTAAGTCTTGCAGAAATGAAGGAAGCTGCTTCTATCAGTACCAAGTCTGTGGTGATTGCCACCTACGCTTTGTGTGGTTTTTCTAACTTTAGTTCAATCGCAATTCAATTGGGGGGTATTTCCATTATAGCTCCTAACCAGCAGGGCAACCTTAGTCGGCTAGGGATCCGGGCATTGATGGCCGCTTCCTTGGCCTGTT
>JALRIY010000246.1 GCA_023255285.1 Algoriphagus sp. | reverse complement strand
CAAGTTCGATATGGTTTGGTGACTCAAGTTGATTTTAATACTCAGCCACATCGCGTAGTGGTGGATGAGCAGAAAACGATTTTAGCAGATACTGTGATAATTAGTACAGGAGCCTCTGCCAAATGGTTGGGTTTGGAAAGTGAAACACGCCTCAATGGAAGAGGAGTTTCTGCTTGTGCTGTTTGTGATGGATTTTTTTTTAGAGGCCAAGAAGTAGCGATTGTAGGTGCTGGAGATACAGCTTGTGAAGAAGCCTCTTATTTAGCAAATATCTGTTCAAAGGTTTACATGATCATTCGTCGGGATGAGATGAGAGCCTCTCAAATTATGCAGAATCGAGTTAAGAATAATCCAAAGATTGAAATTCTTTGGAATACGGAAACACAAGAAATTTTGGGAGATCAAGAAGTTACTGGGATGCGAATTATTAATTCAAAGACAAATGAAATTTCTGAAATCCCAATTTCTGGCTTCTTTGTTGCTATAGGTCATCAGCCGAATACAGAGATCTTTAAAAATTTTATTTCGATGGATGCTGCTGGCTATATTCAAACGATACCTGGAACTTCAAAGACTAATGTAGCAGGTGTTTTTGCTTGTGGTGATGCCCAAGACAATGTATATAGGCAGGCAGTAACTGCCGCTGGAACAGGCTGTATGGCGGCGTTAGATGCTGAACGCTACTTAGCAGCTTTAGAAATTCACTAAAAATCACCATGAAGAGCTTAATTCTTCTCATTTTCTTTTTAGGTCAACTAAGCGTCTGCCTGAGTATTGGGTACGCTCAAGTGGTCCAAGCTAAAGACAGTACTTTATTCAAAGGGAGTTCCATAGCAGACGAGAAGAAGAGTTTTGATTTTAAAGAGTTTACCAAAGGTTTTCCAAAAATCATTAAAAAGAATACTTCAAAGGGTAATTCATCTCAAGATCGCATTAATATTGAGCTTAGACAGTTTGATGAGGTGAGCTATTTGAAGAATCTTTCAACCCAAACTGATTCACTTTTATTCCAGAATTCAGTTGATTTAGAACGTATTCGATCCATTATAAGTGAAGACCCCTTTTCCATGGATTGGGCTCCTACAAATGAACTTATTCAAGTTTCTGATCAGGTTCAAATAGATAATGTTTGGATAACTGCCTTTGAATATTTTTCAAAGTGGGACACCAAAAAGGTGGATATCTACAATATTGATATTCGGGAATTTCAAGATAGTATACTTTTGAAATTGTACGACATTCGATTGGGGCAAGCCTGGAGCATGCCCCTTACGGACATACTAGTCAATTCTCGATTTGGACCAAGATGGGGGAGGATACACCCTGGAATAGATTTGGACTTAAATACGGGCGATGCGGTGTATACCGCCTTTGATGGGATCATTCGTGCTCGTTCCTACGATAGGTATGGGTATGGCTATTACTATGTAGTAAGGCACAAAAATGGGTTAGAAACACTCTATGGACATTTATCTAAGCATGTCATGGAGGTGGGGACTGAGCTACAAGCAGGAGATTTAATTGGAAAGGGAGGATCCACTGGCCGAAGTACTGGTCCACACTTGCACTTTGAGTTACGCTATAAAGGATTAGTTTTTGATCCAGAAATCGTTTATGATTTTGAAAAATCTCAATTAATTAAACAAGAGTTACTGGTCAATAAAAAATTATTTAGCCATATAGCAAAGGCTAGAGCAGCTGCTTACCATCGAGTAAAACGAGGGGATAATTTAGGATCCATTGCAAGAAGATATGGAGTATCTGTATCACAAATCACTCGTTTAAATGGGATTTCAAGTCGTTCGATTTTGAGAATAGGCCAGAATTTACGTGTCAAATAAATTGAATCACATGACAAAATTAGATATTCTAGTTTTTGCCGCACATCCAGATGATGCTGAATTGGGTTGTTCTGGGACTATTGCCGCTCAAATAGCTCAAGGAAATAAGGTGGGCATTGTTGATTTTACCCAAGGAGAAATGGGTACTCGAGGAACTCCTGAACTTCGTCTTCAAGAAGCGGAAGATGCAGCCAAGATTTTGGGGCTTACTGCTCGAGAAAATATGGGATTCCAGGATGTTTTTTTTAGAGATGATGAAGAGCACCAATTGAAACTAATTCAGGTAATTCGTAAATACCAACCTGAAATAGTCCTTGCTAATGCTGTCAATGACCGACATCCTGATCATGGCAAAGGGTCTTCTTTGGCAAGTAAGGCTTCTTTCATGAGCGGTTTAGCAAAAATTGAAACATTCCAAGATGGAGTAATGCAATCTCCCTGGAGACCCAAATATGTTTACCACTATATTCAAAACAATTACATAGAGCCGGACTTTATCATGGATATTTCAGATTTTTGGGAAATAAAAATAAAAAGTATTGCAGCATTTGGATCTCAATTTTATAATCCAAAAAGCAAAGAACCCGCGAGTTTTATTTCATCTCCAGAATTTTTGCCATTTATAGAATCAAGAGCGAGGGAATTAGGCCATCGAATCAATACCAAATATGGCGAGGGATTTACTGTTGAGCGGTTTATTGGAGTATCCAATCTTTTTGATCTCAAGTAATTAGGGTGCCAATCTTCTAATTTTCCAATCCGAAGAACCCACTCTATCGAAGCACAATCGGTCGTGTAAACGGCTTGGTCTTCCTTGCCAAAATTCTACTCGATGCGGAATCAAACGATAGCCACCCCAGTGTGGTGGTCTAGTAATGGGAGATTCCAAAAATTTCTTTTCCACTTCAATTTGTAGGGAATCTATAATTTCTCTACCAGAGATCTCTTGGCTTTGAGGAGATGCCCAAGCACCTAACTGGGAACTATATGGTCTTGATAAAAAATAGGTATCAGATTGTTCGTTACTAATTTTTGTGACATTACCTATTATCCGAACTTGGCGTTCAATTTCAGGCCAAAAAAAAGTAAGTGAAGCTTTAGGATAATTTTCTAGTTCAACTCCTTTTCTACTTTGATAATTTGTGAAAAAAACAAATCCATCATCCAAGTCTTTTAGTAGAACTATTCTTGCATTGGGAAAACCATCTTCGCCAAGAGTCGATAAGCACATCGCGTTTGGTTCCAGCGCTTCAGCTTTAATGGCTTCAGCCATCCATTTTTTAAATTGAATTAATGGATTTAATTCCACTTCATCAATTTCCATTGATTTTAAACTGTATTCTTTTCTAATGTCCGCAAGTTTCATTTGAATTTATGAATAAAGGTCTATTTCCTTTGAGGAATTGGCTTCAAAAACTAAATTTAACCAATCTAAATCTAATTCTTTCCTATGTATAAAGATAGAATTATAACTCCTAAACCAGGGAACATATTATTGTCTGAACCCTTTTTACAAGATTCAAATTTCATTC
>JALRIY010000245.1 GCA_023255285.1 Algoriphagus sp. | reverse complement strand
TGAACTGCAGGGGATTAAAAAGGGTATTGTAGAAATGGCTGATTGCTTTTTGATTCATAAGGCCGACGGCACTAATTTAGATTTGGCAGCTCAAGCTAGGTTGTCCTATCAAAATGCGGTGCACCTTTTGCCTCCTAGCGACAAAGGATGGGCGCCTAAGTTGTTGCTTGGCTCCTCACAAACTGGTCTTGGGATGCAGGAATTGGAAGGAGTTTTAGTTTCCTATCGTGAACAGATGACCCATTCGGGATTTTGGGAAGCCAATAGAGGATTTCAACGACTAACTTGGTTAGAAGATCAACTTCAAGAGGTATTGGGCCGTGCTTTGTTGCGCCATAGTGAAGTAAAAAAATACTTGGAAGAGGGAAGGGCTAAAGTTCAATCTGGATTGTTGAGTCCCAATTTACTCGCCCAGCAGGTGGTAGAGCTGTTTTTAGCCAAAAAATAAAGGGTAGGGGAAATTCAATCGAAGCAGGTCCCTCAATAGGAACGCATTTTAAACTTCTTTTTCAATTCATTGACTGCATTTCGGAAACTAGAATCTGTTTCCATGATGTCATTCACCGTTTGGATCGCATGAATTACCGTACTGTGATCTCTACCTCCAAAGTGGTAGCCGATGGATTTTAAGGAATGGTTGGTGAAATCTTTGCAAAAATACATGGCCACTTGTCGGGCAATCACGATTTCTTTTTTTCTGGTTTTATCCTTGAGCTCATCTACTTGGATGCTGTAGTAATCGGCGACAGCCTTTTGAATAAAGTCTATCCCAACTTCAGTTTCAATATCCTTGATAAAATTCTTGATGACTGATTTGGCAAGTTCCAGACTTATTTCCACGCGGTTGAGGGATGCATGGGCAATTAAAGAAATCAGAATCCCTTCCAATTCCCGCACATTGGTATCTACGGTATAAGCTAAATATTCTAGCACCGTTTCTGGAAAATGGATACCTTCAGATTCCATTTTCCTACGAATGATGGCCACACGAGTTTCAAAATCTGGCATCTGCAGATCTGCAGTCAATCCCCATTTGAATCGGGAGAGCAATCGTTCTTCCAGTCCCTTTAAGTCTCGTGGAGGACAATCAGAAGTCATGATGATCTGCTTTTTGTTTTGATGGAGGTGATTGAAAATGTGGAAGAACATTTCTTGTGTTCGATCTTTTCCAGCTAGGAACTGGATATCATCGATGATCAAGACATCCACCTGCATGTAAAAATTCGTAAAATTCTTTACGTTCCCATCCTTGATGGAGTCCATGAATTGGTTTACAAATTTTTCGGAGGAAACATAGAGGACAAATTTTTCCTCAGGTCCATTTTTAATCTCATTGCCAATGGCTTGTACCAAGTGGGTTTTCCCTAGGCCTACTCCACCATACACCATCAGTGGATTAAAAGAGGTGATGCCAGGTTTGCTTGCTACCGCAAACCCTGCTGACCTAGCCAAGCGATTGCAATCCCCTTCAATGTAACTGATAAACGTATAGTTGGGATTTAAATTGCTTTGGGTAAGCAATCCTTCATCCAAGGATTGCATTTCGAAAGGCGTCTTCACCTCCGTTACATTGGTACTATTCTTTTTATTGGAGGCAGTTCCTTGTGGAAAAGAAACTACATACGGCTGGTTGCTTGGATTGCCTTTGTCTACGACGACTGCATATTCCAATCTTCCTGCAGCGCCCAAAGTATTTTTGATAGCCAATTTGAGTTCCTCTACATAATTGTCTTCCAACCACTCGTAAAAAAATTGACTTGGAACCTGAATTGTTAAGGTGGATCCCTCTAATTTGATCGGAAGTATGGGCTTGAACCAGGTAGAAAAGCTCTGCTCATTGACGTGTTCTTCAATGACACGCAAGCATTCACTCCATACTGCACTGGCTGCTGTAGCACTCATTTTTAGATTTCAGGTTACACTACTGTCAATAGCTGACAAAGGGGGGTTAAAATTGTGGAAAATTAACTTAAATAAAAAATTGAAAAAGTACTGATTGCAGTTTTTTAAACATTTTTATTCAACTACTGTTTGTGTTTGCCTAATTCATGAATTGAAGCTAAGTTTTTTGCAAAAAATCAAAGAATTCAAATCAAATTCGAGATGCTTCCTTTCAAGTAATGACTACCATTCAGCCTACATCTTCTTGATGATTTGCATTCAATTTCTTTGGTCTTGCGCTAATCTCATTGGATTGATTAATTTTATCCGTATCAATTAGCTAATTTTTAGAAGTAATGGGGACTAATTTATTTGCAGACTTTCTCTTTTCTTCCAAAAAGGATTGGGAGAACCAAGCAAAAAAAGATCTGAAAGGATTGGCTCCGAATCAAGTTTTTCAAAGTAAGTTATGGGGCTCTATTCCATTAAATCCCTTGTATGCACTTGAGGATCTGACTTTTCCCGTACAACAAGGTGTTTTTCATGCCCCTTCCGAAATCCCGGGTGGGTCACCGCGTCACTGGACAAATGTGGTCACTGTGTTGCCAAACGATACCAATGTGGATATCCTTACTGCCTTGGAAAATGGAGCGGAAGGCTTGATTCTGCCGCTCCATGGTACAGAAGATCTCCAGAAACTTTTGGAAGGGGTGATGCCCCAGTACCTTGCTATTTATTTGCTTCCCTTGGGAAATCCAGTTTCCGCATTCCAACTTTTTCAAGTATGGCTAGAAAGCATAGGGGTGGATGGATCTAGTATTCATGGAGGGATCCTCTGGAGTCCAGCAGACCAAGTATTTGATCAGCAGCAGGACTTGGGTTTGGGGGTTGAACTTTTGGAGGAACTTCTAGAGCTAACGGAAGATTATCCCAATTTTAAAGCCTTTTGTATTAAAACGTCCCGTTACAGCGAGTCAGGGTCCCATCCGGTGGATGCGCTCACCTTTGGATTGGGGGAGTTAGTTGAGATTTTAGATCGGGTATCTTGTGCGCCTTGTATCGTATTTGAAAAGTTATTTTTGGAGTCTGCACTTGGAGAGCATCATTTCGGAGAGATTGCCAGGCAGCAGGCATTTAGGCGACTGGTTCAAAATCTAGCGTTACTCTATCAGGTAGAGTTGGAGGAGCACGAACTTATTCTTTTTTGTCAGACGGGCCACTGGTCCCAATCCATTTTGGATGCCCATACCAATACGATTCGCCAAACCTACCAAGCCCTTTCGGCTGTTCTGGGAGGAGCAAATGTGCTTTGGGTAAAGCCTTTGTACGAGGAAAATGCCTCCACACAAGAGCGGCGCATTGCACGAAACGTGTCTGCCATATTGAAGGAAGAGGCCTACTTGGATAAGGTTCAAAATCCAAGTACAGGATCCTATTTCTTGGAAAATTTGATTGGTGACCTAGTGGTAGAAATCCAAACTGCCTTGTCACTACT
>JALRIY010000244.1 GCA_023255285.1 Algoriphagus sp. | reverse complement strand
ACCCACATTCCATTTTGGATGTAGCTGACATTGTGTACATTGATCCTGTGAATACTGGTTATTCCCGAATTGTGAAAGAAGATACGCCAAGAAGCACTTTTTTTGGAATCAATTCCGATATTAAATACCTAGCAGATTGGGTCAATACTTTTGTGACGCGTCAGAATCGCTGGGCTTCTCCAAAATATTTGATAGGCGAAAGTTATGGTACTACTCGTGTAGCTGGCTTGGTTTCTCAACTTCAAAATTCCCATTGGATGTATTTTAATGGAGTGATTTTGGTTTCTCCTACAGATATGGGAATAGATCGTGACGGTCCTGTGAAAATGGCTAATTATTGGCCTTACTACGCTGCGACTGCTTGGTACCATAAGGCGCTTCCTGCAGAATTACAAGCCAAGGATTTGGATGAGATTTTGGCAATTGTAGAGCCGATGGCCTTGAATGAAATTTTGCCAGCGATGGCCAAGGGTGGTTTGCTTGCTCCGTCTGAAAGAGAAGCTATAGCTACTAAGATGGCTTACTATTCTGGATTGAGTAAGGAATCCATCCTTCGCTACAACCTGATGGTGCCGACTAGTTTTTTTTGGAAGGAATTGCTGCGTAGCCGTGATGGAATGACTATTGGTCGTTTGGATAGCCGCTACAAAGGGTTTGACCGTATGGAAGCAGGGGATCGCTACGATTACGATCCTGCTTTGACTAGTTGGAATCATGCTTTTGCGCCAGCATTCAACCTTTATGCTAAGAATGTACTCAAATACAATACCGACCTGACCTACAACCTTTTTGGTCCAGTGAATCCTTGGGATCGTAGCAACGAGAACACTGCCAATGATCTGGGAACTGCTATGAGACAAAATCCATACCTACACTTGATGGTACAGTCTGGTTATTTTGATGGAGGAACTGACTACTTCAATGCGAAGTACAGTACTTGGCACATCGATCCGAATGGAAAAATGAAAGAACGAATCGATTTCAAAGGATATCGTTCTGGACATATGATGTACTTACGTGCTGAAGATTTGGCCACTTCCAACGAGGATATTCGCCAGTTTATTCAGAAGTCTGCTGTGGCTCCTGGAGAAGCAGCGAAGTACAAGTAAACTTTTGTTTTAGTACAGCAGAAAGGGTCCTGAGTCATCAGGACCCTTTTTTATTGGATCACCTGCTTGGAAAACTCCGAGAATGAATGGATTTCTTCTTGAAGTCCCAAGCTTTTCCCCAGTAAATGAAATACATCTCCGAGGTTTTTGCCTTCTAGGCGAAGTTGTTGGATGGAAAATGCTCCTGCAGATTTGGAGAGTTTGCTTTGGTCTGGCCCTTTTAGTAAGGGATGGTGGTAAAAAGTAGTTTTCGCAAATTCTTCTTTCTCTAGAATTCGAGCTAGGTCAAGTTGGGCTAGGGTAGATGGAAATAAATCCTGCCCTCGTACGATTAGATCCACTCCAAAATGAATGTCATCTAGGAGGGAGCTGAGTTGGTAAGCGGGGTCTTTATCCTTTTTACGAATGATATAGCAACTTGCTTCTTCAGGGATTAGAGCAGATTTTTTGGTGTTTGGGTAGGCGAGGTAATCCAAGAAATCGGCGTCCAAGGTATTGATTCTCCAGGCTGCATCATTTTTATCTAGGGGCATTTTTCGATCCATACATTGGCCTAAATAGATGCCTCTTGGATCGATTTGAAGGATTTGACTTCTGGTGCAGGTACAAGAAAAGAGAAGTCGACTTTGTTGGAGTTGATCCAATGCCTCTTGGTAAAGTGACATGCGTGCCTGCTGGGACCATTGACTTTCAAAGTCTGCCACGGAACTTGGACCTTGGTGGATTTGAATTTCTAGAAAGTCAAGCGTATCAAAAATATCCTGTACATATTCTTGCCGGTAGCGCTCTCGATCCAAATCATCAATTCGAAGTAGAATTTTTGCTCCGTGCTTCTCCGCCAACGCCTTGGTCAGTAGAAAGGAATAGGCATTGCCAAGGTGTAAAAATCCACTAGGGGTGGGGGCGATCCGGGTCTGAGCAAACTTCATGTATCAAAGTTAAGAGAATCCTGGAAGTAGGCAGAGCACAAATAGGAGTAGAATTAAAGTTCTTTAACAGGAAAATATTTTTCGACTTCTTGGGAGTGCCTACTTTTGAGCACTCATGAAGTATTGCTTTCTATTCGTCTTATTTTTCTTTGGGCTGGTTAATCTTTGTGCGCAAGGTCGCTATTCAGGCAATGTGGTCGATGCTTGGGATAAGAAATACTTAGAAGGGGTGGTAGTGACCAATGGAAAAGGTGAGAAAGCCAAAACAAATACCCGGGGTTATTTCTCTATTTTCTCCCTGATGGGCGATACGCTAGTCTTTAATTTTCCTGGTTTTTTGGAGAAAAAATTGGTAGTCAATTCCGAACATTTTCTATTTATTGAATTGCAGGATCGTGCACGCTTACTGCCTACCTTTCAAGTGAAGGCCGAACCCTATAGTTTTCGATTCAAGGATGGTAAATTGATTTTGATAGAGGAGCCGTCAGTTGAGGAGACACGCTTGAGCCAACAGGTGGGGATAGGCGTTGACTCTACATCACCGAATCCTGGATTCGCTATTTATGGCCCAATCAGTTACTTTACGAAGCGAAATAGACAACTCCGAGCCTATGAGAAGCGAATGGAATGGGAAAAGCGGCGCCAAGGATACCTCGAGGTAATTGATTCGGATTCGCTACGCACCTCCCTGATGGATTCCTACCAGTTGGATCGTCAACAATGGGATGATTTAATCCTCCGATTCAATGTATTTCATGCTTCTCATGAATTCCTGGATTGGCCGAAAGTACGTGTTCAAGAAGCCTTGGTCACCTTTTTTAGATTGGAAGCTCTTCCTGAAAATTAATTTTTCCGCTTGAAGGACCAAGTAATAAAAAAGCGAGCAACTTCTTCTCCGGTTTTGTTTTTTCCAATGGAAAGCATGGTCAATTGATTGGTTTCACCAGGCTTTAGGAAATCGATTAAACTAAACAATTCTGCCCCTTGCTCGCAGGTAAAAAGAATCTTTGAATTCGCTTTTTTACTGTATTCTGCCCGAAAATCTACAACCAGCATGCTAAAGGGTCCTTTTCCTGCCAGGGCCAGTTGGCATAATGCACCTGTACTGAGTTCGGCAGCACCTGCTAGCGCTGCAAAATAGATGGATTTGAATGGATTTTGACTTCTCCAAAAATAGGGAATACTCACTAAACACTTTTGCCCATCTAGATGAACCATCTTTAATCTCCAAAAGACGGCTGTAGGTAATTTTAAGAGCATGGCAAACCAAAAAATAAAAGGGTTTAACATCCTTTTTCGGTAGTAAAGAGCCGCAGGAGAAAGGACAGGATTCGTTGAC
>JALRIY010000243.1 GCA_023255285.1 Algoriphagus sp. | reverse complement strand
CCATACATTCCGTAAGTTGGAGGGAGTAGGATGACATTGTCCTGTCCTGGATTGCAGAAGGCACGGAAAAGCAAATCGATTGCCTCATCCGATCCATTTCCTAGAAAAATCTGTGCAGGATTTGCGCCTTTAATTTTTGCGATTTCTTGCTTCAGGGCCGTTTGGTACGGGTCTGGATAGCGGTTAAAATCTTGACTTGTACTTGATCCAAATGGGTTTTCGTTGGCGTCCAAAAATACTCCCTCAGAACCGCTATACTCGTCTCGAGCAGAAGTGTAGGGTTGTAACTTTCGCAAGTGAGGGCGAAGAAGGCTGTTGATGTCTATCCTCATTTTTTCATGCGTTTGAGGTGCTCTAGGCGAATGCTCACGGCTTGCTTATGTGCATCTAGTTGCTCGTTGGCGGCCATGGTCTCTACTGCTGGACCTAGGGCTTTGAGGCCTTTCGGGGTAATCTTTTGGTAGGTGATTTTTTTTACAAAGCTATCCAAGGACACCCCACTGTAGTTGCGAGCATAGCCAGAGGTAGGTAGGGTATGGTTGGTACCTGAGGCATAGTCTCCTGCTGCCTCTGGACTGTAGTTGCCCAAAAACACCGAACCAGCTGAGTGGATTTGGTTGGCTACTTCTTCCTCCTTTTTTACCGCTAAGATTAAGTGCTCGGGGGCATATTCGTTGATTAGAGCGATTGCACTTGCTTGATATTCTAGGATTACCACACAGGAGTTCGTTAGGGCTTTGGCAGCGATCTCCTTACGAGGAAGTGTTTCCAGTTGCAGGTTTATTTCTGCCAATACCTTGTGGGCAAATTTTTCTGAAGAGGTAACAAATACAACCTGAGAATCCACTCCATGTTCGGCTTGGGAAAGCAGGTCTGCCGCAACGAATGCGGGGATGGCTGTCTCATCTGCATAGACGAGCACCTCGGAAGGCCCTGCAGGCATATCCATGGCTACCCCGTGCTTGGTCGCCTCTTGCTTGGCCGCTGTCACGTACTGGTTGCCTGGTCCAAAAATCTTATCCACCTTTGGAACTGATTCCGTCCCAAAGGTTAGTGCGGCAATGGCCTGTGCTCCTCCAATTTTCACCACCTTCGTAATTCCGACCAACTGGGCAGTGTAGAGGATGGCGGGATGAATTTCCCCTTTGCGATTAGTGGGCGTACAAAGTACTATCTCACGACAGCCCGCAAGTTGGGCAGGGACGCCTAGCATGAGTACCGTACTGAATAGGGGGGCAGTACCTCCAGGGATATACAGCCCCACGTGTTGGATGGGGACGCTCTTTCTGCTGCAGGTAACTCCTGGCATCACGTCCATCACCAGATCAGGTGTGGCCTGAGCTGTATGGAATTTTTCAATATTGGATTTTGCTAGCGCAATCGCCTGGATGAGTTCAGGGCTAAGTTGGCTGGCTGCAGCTTGGATTTCTTCGGCACTAGCAAGTAAGGAATTTAGCTGTACATGGTCGTATTCTTGGGCAAACTTGCGTAGTGCCTTGTCCCCAGACTTTGCCACTTTATCAAAGATAGGCTTGATGATTTTTTTGATTTTTTTGGTATCCATTGCTGGACGAGCCAGGTGCTTTTGCCATCTATCAGGGCTTGGATTAACGAGTAGTTTCATCGTTTGGAGTCTAGTGTTTGCTTAAATAACCATTTTTTCGATGGGAACGACGAGGATACCTTCGGCGCCAGCAGCTCGAAGTTCGTCCATGTTTTCCCAAAACTGATCTTCGCTAAGAACGGAGTGTACAGATGACCAACCTTCTTGCGCCAGGGGCAAAATGGTAGGGCTGCGCATACCTGGAATTAGGGAAATGATCTTGGGTAGGGCGGTATTGGGCACATTCATAAGCACGTACTTATTGCTTTTGCCCGTTTGCACAGCATTGATTCTGAAAAGAAGCTTGTCGACAATATTTTTTTTCCAAATACTTAAATTGGTGTTTCCTATCAAGACCGCTTCCGAACTAAATACTTCTTCCACTTCTTTCAGTCCATTCATCATCAGGGTAGATCCCGAGCTAACGATATCGCAGATTCCTTCAGCAAGTCCGATGCTGGGTGCAATCTCTACGGAGCCAGAAATCTCGTGGATGGAGGCAGTAATTTTTTTGGTTTGGAGGTAATCTCCAAGGATTTTAGGGTAGGAGGTGGCAATATTCTTTCCTTCAAAATACCCGATACCCTCGTAGGGAGTACCTTTGGGGATGGCGAGAGCGAGTCTACACTTTGAAAAGCCTAGTTTCTTAAGGAGGATTACTTCTTTATCTTTTTCGGCTACCTCATTTTGACCTACAATGCCTAGGTCCGCCACGCCATCCGCTACATAGCCAGGAATGTCGTCGTCTCGAAGAAAAAGGAATTCAACTGGAAAATTGGTAGAGGTGGACTTGAGTTTGCCTGTTCCATTGTAAAACTTGATGCCACATTCTTTGATTAAGCTTAAGGAGTCATCGGATAATCGGCCACTTTTTTGAACGGCAATACGTAAAATCTGTTCCATGAGGAGGAGTTATTAAATGCTTAATTTATTGAGTGAAGAGAGGGTGAATGACCGAATCCCTATCATCGGCATCACTGAGGTGGGTGTAGTATTTTTCCTCTTAAGAGGAATGATGGAAATGATGCAACAGATGGTATACCTGTGCTGGCAGAGAAAAAATAAGATTTACTGCTGTGTTTTTCATTTCAAAAGCAAATATAAGGTGGTATTGGGGAAATGCAAGTTGTTAGGAAAAAGTATCACGTAGCTAGTATTAAGTATCAAGAAGGAGGTACTAAGTACGAAGTACCAAGTAGGAGATTGAGTAAGAGGATGTTTTCAACTTCTTCAAATCGAAATTATGGCATTCGATATTTTCAATTCCGTATTTCGTACCTCGTATTTCCTACTTTGTTCATTATAATTGCTTCTATTTTTCAAACTCCATACTCACCGAATTGATGCAATACCGGATCCCACCCTTATCTGAAGGGCCATCTGGGAAGCGGTGCCCTAGGTGTCCTCCACATGCAGCACATAGAATCTCCTCGCGGATCATCATGTGGCTGTAATCCATATGCACTTCTATGGCCTCGGGCTTGATGGGATGCGTAAAGCTAGGCCAACCGCAGCCGCTATCGTACTTGAAATCGGAATGGAAAATGGGATTGCCACAGCCTTTGCAGGAATAAATCCCAGTTTCCTTATTAAGCGTGTAGGCACCTGTAAAGGGCCTTTCTGTTCCTTTTTGACGCAAGACCTGGTAGGATAGGGGATCCAATTGTGCCTGCCATTCTTCTTCGGATTTTTGGATGGGGTAAGGTTTGGGCATGAGTATTAAGTATCAAGTAGCTAGTATCAAGTATGTTGTACGAAGTACAAAGTACAAAGTACCAAGTATG